>CAMYJM010000268.1 GCA_947258635.1 uncultured Acidimicrobiaceae bacterium | reverse complement strand
CCCGCCGCCGGCTCGGCCAGGTCATCGTCGTCATCAGCTTCTTCGTTGTGGTCGCGCTCATCGCTCTTCTCTTCAAGTCGCCGCTCATGGCGGTCCGGCAAATCGAGGTGACGGGCTCGGGCCACTCCAACGTGGCTGTGGTCCTAGAGAGGCACAACGTCGCTCCGGGTGTGCCGACCATCTCGGTGCGTGCCGGGGCTCTCGCGGCCGACATCGAGGCGGATCCATGGGTTGCCCGCGCCCGGGCAACTGTCACCTGGCCCGGCACTGTCGTGCTCACCGTGCTCGAGCACGAGCCCATCGCGTGGGTGGAGATCGGGGACGATTGGTACCGCGCCTCGGCGACCGGAGCCGTGCTCGAGCAGACGAGTCCGACCAAGCGAGCGGCTCGAATCAGACTCGGCGGCCTCAGCGCGATGCCCGGAGACACGCTGACGGGCCGCAAGGTCACCGCCGCCCTCGAGTTCCTCGCGATGCTGCCCCAGGAGCTGAGGCGCCGGGCGCTGGTGACGTCGGCAGGCGACGGTACGCTGGCAGCGCGCATCGCGGGCCACCTCGTGGATCTCGGAAGCCCGGTCGAAATGAGGGAGAAGGCGGCCGCCCTGACCGCAATTCTCGCGGGGGGAGTCGCCGACCGCGCGGCCATCTCACTCGTCTCTCCGGTGAGGCCGGCGATAAGGAACCCTCAACAAGCAGTTGAAGGTTAGACAAACCGAGCCGACAGACAGAGAACGTCGAGCTAAAGTTCAGGGTCAGACCAAGGGGAAGCCGTGATAGACGAGACTCGTTCACCACAAAGTTATCTGGCAATCATCAAAGTCGTCGGCGTCGGCGGCGGCGGCGTCAACGCAGTCAATCGCATGGTCGATTCTGGAGTCGGCGGCGTCGAGTTCATCGCGATCAACACAGATGCCCAGGCGCTGCTCATGTCCGATGCCGACATCAAGCTCGACATCGGCCGGGACGCGACGCGCGGTCTCGGGGCCGGTGCCAACCCCGAGGTGGGGCGCGAAGCCACCGAGACCCATCGCGAGGAAATCGAGGACGCGTTGACCGGTGCCGACATGGTCTTCATCACCGCGGGAGAAGGAGGCGGCACCGGGACCGGTGGCGCTCCTGTGGTGGCGGCCATCGCTCGGTCACTCGGTGCTCTCACCGTCGGTGTAGTCACCCGGCCGTTCGGTTTCGAGGGCCGCCGGCGGTCGGTGCAAGCCGAGCAAGGCATCCAGGAGCTGAAGCAGGCCGTTGACACACTCATAATCATCCCGAACGAGCGACTACTCGAGATAGCCGACCACGACACCGTCATGACGGATGCCTTCTTGATGGCCGACGACGTACTGACAAACGGCGTGAAAGGAATAACCGACCTGATCACCACGCCGGGTTTGATCAACGTCGACTTCGCCGACGTGAAGACGATCATGACGGATGCCGGTTCGGCTGTCATGGGCATCGGCGTCGCCAGCGGCGACAACCGCGCGGAGCAAGCCGCGGCCAAGGCGATCGCGTCGCCGCTGTTGGAGACGTCGATGGAGGGAGCCCGCGGCGTGCTGTTGTCGATCGCCGGGCCCGCCGACATGACACTGTTCGAAGTGTCGACTGCGGCCGGGATGATCTCGGACCACAGCGACTCGGATGCGATCATCATATTCGGAGCCGTCGTCGACGATTCCCAGGAAGACACCATGAAGGTCACCGTGATCGCCGCCGGTTTCGACGCCGAGCGGGCCGTTCCCCGGCGCCCGCTGGTCGGGCTCGAGGAGCCGGCCTCGACGGAGAGACGAACAACGCTCACAGAACCAGACGAATCACCCGACCCGGAAGATGACGATGACCTCGAGATCCCGGGCTTCGTGCGAGGCTGACTCGTTCAAACGGTCGCCGGTGTGATCCGACCCAGTGGTTTCCGGGGTGCGGCGTTTGGAGAGGCCTCCGAAGGCGACCTGCGAATCGACGCCGACCGCCGGCGGCTCGTCTCCGCCGATCTGGGAATTCCGCCCGAATGGGCGTTCGTCTCTCAGGTTCATGGAACGACGGTGGTGCGCGCCACCACACCCGGCGGCAAGGGCGAAGCCGACGCCATCTTCACGACGCGCCACGCGCTGCCCATCGCGGTGGCGACAGCCGATTGTGTCCCCGTCGTTCTGGAAGGGACGGGATTCGCCGCCGTCATCCATGCCGGCTGGCGCGGCGCCTCATCGGGGGTATTCCAGGAAACGGTAGCCACACTGGCACGGGCCGGGCTGACCGCGCAGCGGGCTGCCATCGGGCCCAGCATCGGGCCCTGCTGCTACGAAGTCGGCGATGATGTGGCCGAGCGCTTCGCCGACCACGTTGCGACGACCACCTGGGGCACGACCAGCATCGACATTGCCGGCTACTTGGAGTCCATCATGAACCCATTGCCGGTGTGGCGCTCGGAACGGTGCACTTATACGGACGCGGGCTTGAACTCATACAGACAGAATCGAACCAGATTGCGTCAGGTGGCGGTAGCGTGGTTGCCTCCCGTCTGAAGGAAGTCCGGCGCCGCATGGCTGCTGCCGCCGATCGGGTGGGGCGTGATCCGTCCGCGGTCACCCTCGTGGCCGTTTCCAAGACGGCGGGCCCGGCAGAGATCACGCAGGCCTACGACGCCGGTCAACGCGATTTTGGCGAGAACCGCGCTGGTGAGCTCACGGCAAAGGCCGCGGTCCTACCTGCCGACATCAGGTGGCACTTCGTTGGCACCCTTCAATCGCGCAAGGCCAAGGAGATCGCCCCGACTGCGACCGTGGTGCACTCGGTCGATCGCCAATCGCTGCTGCGGGCATGGTCCCGAACCGGTGGCTCTGCCCAACTCCTGCTCCAACTCAACCTCGCCGGAGAGGTGCAGAAACACGGTGCCGATGCCACGGCGGCCGGCGAGATACTGACCCTCGCTGAGTCGTTGGGTCTCTCGATCTCGGGCCTCATGCTCATGCCGCCGCAGGTGGACGACCCGGAGTCCAACCGGGCGTGGTTCCGCGAATTGCGCAGAATTCGAGATCAACTTCGGCCGGATTGGCCCGCGCTGGTTGAGCTCTCGATGGGGATGACGGACGACTACGAGGTCGCGATCGAGGAAGGTGCGACGCTCATACGCGTGGGACGGGCTATCTTTGAGCAGTAGGGCTCGACATTTGAGGACTCCGATGGCATCGCTTTGGCAAAAGACTCTCTTCTATTTGGGACTGGTCGATGACGACGTGATCACTTCCGGCGACGACGGCCACATTGCTCAGTCGCAGACCCAGGTGAGAACGGTTGACCCGCCCGGGCGCATCGGCCGCCAGCCCGCAACCGCTTCCCCGCCGAGTACGCGGCAAGGTGGGGTAGCCGGTCGGCGTATCGAGCCTCCCGAGTCTGCCCGCCGCCGGATGTCCCCGGAACCGCAGCACGCCGAGGCGGGTGTGCTCGTGACACGGGTCGGCTCTGATGGACCGAAATCGTCGACCGGTTCCTCGCAAATCATCAACGCCAGGGCCTTCAGCGACGCCCAAAGACTGGCGGACCACATTCGTCGCGGCCACGCGGTCGTGCTCGATCTCCGCAACACGGAGCCTGCCATGGTGCGCCGGCTCGTGGACTTCTCCTCGGGCCTCACATATGCCCTCGACGGCAAGATGGCGAAGACCGCGCAGGGAGTCATCCTGGTCACGCCCCCGGGGGTGGCGATCGACGGCGCGGAGCAGAGGCGCCTGGCCGAACTCGGCCTGTACGGGTCCCCGGGCCGGTAGCGGCAGGATGGACTCGATCTAGTGGATCTCATCTGCTTCTTGCTCGACATCGTCATTTACACGATGCTGGCGTGGATAATCCTGAGCTATGTCGCCGCATATGGACGGCTTCCCTGGGGCCATCCCATAAGGAAGGTCTACGATTTCCTCAACAAACTCATGGAGCCTTTGCTGCGCCCGATCCGCAAGGTGCTCCCCCCGTTGCGTATCGGGGGAGCGGCGTTGGACCTCTCTCCGATCGTGGTCTTCTTCGGTGTCGCCATTATCAAGGGTCTTGTCGGCTGTGGCGGCGGATTGCTCTGAGCCGTGGGGCGGAAGCGTCGGCCGTTGCGAGACATGGGATATCGGCTGTCGCGGTGCGCACTAGACACTGCCTGTTCCGGTCATATGGTCCGTGGCTGCCCTTATCAAGCGTCTGCTCGGCTGTTAGCCTCATCGATGGGCACAATCCAGGGGATCCGGTGTGGACGTAACGTCTGACGAGATTCGAACAAGCCGTTTTCAAGGCACCCGCCACGTCTACGACAGACGCGAGGTCGACGCGTTCCTCCATCGGACGGCGGCCACGCTCGAAATGTACGAACGAAAGCTTGCGGTTACGCAAGCCCATGTCGAGTCGCTCGAGAAGGCGCTCGATCTAGCTCACGGCCGAGTTCGCTCGATACAAGGACGCGATGCGCGCATCGCAGAGCTCGAGACGGCGCTGGCGGCGGCTCAGCACAACTACGAGTCGGCGAGGACAATGCTGGAGGGTCAAGACCAAGCGGCCGCAGTTGTCGACGCGGCGAATGACGATCTGCTGCTCGAGGCCCGGAGACAGGCTGAGTCGCTGCTCGAAGAGGCTACGGCCGAGGCCTCACTGATTCGCGCGGAAGGCGACCGCCTC
>CAMYJM010000267.1 GCA_947258635.1 uncultured Acidimicrobiaceae bacterium | reverse complement strand
GCCTGGCCGGAGTTGCGGATTGTTCTTCTCTGGCCGGACGACGAGGTTGTTCGATCCCAGTCGCGCCCACTCGGCGATCCGAGCGTTGATCCGGTCGCGAAGGAGGCTCGATCCCAGTAGCGCCCGCTTCGATTGCCGAGCGTGCTTCGCCCAAATACGACCGTCGCGAAGCCTCATGCTGACGCGTAGGATGAGATGACTAGCTCACGGTGGTGTGACCCACGCGGGCACACGAGCCGGGCGATCGAGAGAGGGGAAGCGCATGACGGATCGCAGTCGGCCGACGAGGGGTAGGGGTTCCAAGGTGAAGGGCCGTATCGAGTTCGCAGACCTCGGAGATCGGGAGGCTCCGACACTGCGTGCCGAGATCGTCGAGCCGTCGGGAAAGAGATCGCCGCTCGAGGTGAAGCCCGATGGATCCTTCGAGCTGGACTCAGGGAAGGTAGGCAAGGGCTGGATCGTGCGGCTCACCGCCGACGATGGAAGCGGCCTGCGCCGCTATCGCTACGACACTCTCGTGGAACGGGTGGCCGAGAGCGGGCTGCTTCAGCTGTCGCCGGGCATCTGGCGGAAGTGGCTCAAGGTCCGCACGTGTGTCGGTGGGTCGGTGCGGGTGTGCCGGCCGATCCTGCCGATGTTCGAGAGGTCTCCGGCCGTATCGGAGTTCGCCCCGGCGATCAATGCCGTGCTGACCGGCTCGACGGCGTTGCTGGAGGAACTGATCCTGAGACCCGACATCCTCGGCCGGCCGCTCGAGCTCGTGCCATTCCCCCTAGAGCGTTGCCTTCCGGTGTGTCACGGCAAGGTGGAAGTCTTCCTGCGCACTTGCTGCTGCAAGGACATCGGCATCCTGGATCCGCCCCGAGTAATCGAGGACCTGTGCAAGATCATCGATTGCCGCTTCCCGATCCCCGAGCCGTGGCCCCCGGTCGGCCCCTGGCCCCCGGTCGGTCCGCGACCCCCGGTGGGCCCCTGGCCCCCGGTCGGCCCGCGGCCCCCTGTGGGCCCGATCGGGCCGATTGGGCCCCGACCGCCGGTCGGTTCCCTCCATGAGGCCCGTGAGCTCGGCCGGCGTATCGATCCTGATACCGAAGCCGTCGCCGAGACGCTCGGCGAGGCACGAACCGGGCGCCGCGTCCTCATCGGAGACGAGGTCACCGCCACGAGTGCCGCCCTCGAGCGGCGCAGCGCAGTCGTGCAGGCGACGGCGAAGGCCATCAAGCGGATCGGCGGGTCCGACTCACAGATCGAGGTCGATCGGATCATCGAGGCCGGTCACCATCTCCTGCGTCTGCTCGAGCTTCCGACCCGTGAGGCGCAGATTGGGTACATCGAGATGTATCCGTGGCTGCGATGGAGGCTGTGTAGCTGCAGTTCGGTGAAAGTGGCGGAAACCGAGCTCGGTCCGGACGGGTCTTTCGACGTCTGCTTCTGGCGATCACCCTTCGTCGACGCAGGCTGTACGCAGACCGTCACGTACAAGGTGTCACAACTCCAGGAGGGCGGCTGGGTAGTCGTGTACGACGGCGCCGCCGGAGAGGCGTTTGGGTTTGACGACGATCCCGTCCTCGATGCCAGCGCGCAGGCGCTGGCGTGTGATGAGCCGTGGGACTATCCCGAGGGCATTCCGCCCTTCGTGGCGCTGGAGAAGATCGGTCATACCGGTTCTCACCACCTCATACCGGTGACGGTGCCCGGACCCAACCCGGACCCGCAGGACGGCGAGACCTCGTTCGTGCCCCTGCAGTCGGAGTACGGCCTAGTCCACGAAGCGCCGTCGGGGCCCACGTCCCTCAGCGCCGGGCCCTACGAGCAGCCGTGGGCCGGCACGCTCCGGCTCTATTACCAGTTCCACCCGGGCCTGGCGGCTGCCCCACTGAACGCCAAGTACTTCCGGACCCGCGTGGTGCGGGTCAACGACTCCGGAAACGCCGTTTCCGAGTTCGTGCACACGGGCGACCTGTCGTGGGAGAAGTGGTTCTGGGACGGGACCGACTTTCGGACGAAGTGGGTTGCGCTCCACACCGATCCGGCCGTCGTCGGTCAGGTCGGCCTGTACGAGATCCCCTTCTTCGACGCGCTGGAGCCGTGGGTCGGCCTGCAGTGGCATGCCCGCATCAACACGCTGGCGACGAACCCCGACGGTACCCGCAAGATGCCCGATGGCCGCTACCTCTTCGTCGTTGACATCTTCGATGCCTCCGGCAATCGCCTGGTACCGTCCGACGGCTTCGAGTACCGGCGCCGGATCGCCTCGTCTTCGTCACCGACGTTTTCCTCATCGACAATGTGCCGGCTGTCGCCGACATCGAGGCCCTGCTGCAGGACGGCGGAGTGCCATCCGGCGTCAACTGCCAGTACCTGACCGGTACCGCAATGTCACAGCTGCGGATCCAGTACGAGGCGCAACAGTCGACCGGCTTCCAGTGGCGTCATTGGATTCGGGTGCGCAAAGGCCTCCACGGGCCGAATCGGTGGGTGTCGGACATCGGCAGCGGCGCCACGATGGGCAGCGTACTCAGCAACAGCGACATGCCGGGCGGTGCCACGAGTCTGACCGCTCCGATGACGTTCCAAGAGCTGATGGGCACCGCGGCGCCTTCGAAATGCACCTTCGCCTCGACGCTGTGGATCGACACCAAGCACACGAACGGGATGTCGCGCCGGACCGAGATGTACGACCGGCAAGATACCGGCTCGTTCTCGTTGGAGATCAGCCCCTAACGTCGTCTCGCCCACGATGACTATCCGGTCACCACAGGACGCCGCGTCCGCAGGATGTGCGCCGGCGAACAGGTAGAATTGGAGTTGTTCGCCCCGGAGCTGGTCATGAGTTACATGGACCGGTCGGCCGAGACGGGGGGCGGCTCTGCCCCTACGCGTGTCTCGCTGCTGACTAATGGCGTGACCTGGTATCTCCGTTCATCGCTGGAATCGGACGAGCTCGGTCTCCGCGTGAGCACTCCTCGCACCTTCCTCGGTTTCCTGCCGATAGGAACCAAACGGCTCGACCGCCGGCTCGACGAGGTGAGAGGCGTCACCCTCGGCGCCAAGCTCTTCCCGGAACGTTTGTTTGTTGCGATCGGCCTCGCCCTGGTCGCCGTATTCGCCGACCTGGAGATAATCGGCACGGTGATCGTCATCGTTTCCACCGTGGCCATGCTGCTGCTGCCACCACGTGGTGGTAGTGGTGTGCCTGGCGCATCTCGGTCGGGCCAAACGGTTTGCCGTCGAAGCGACCGCCCGTCCTGCCACGGGTGGCGCCACCGAGGTGCCCTGATGATCGACGGGCTCGAGCAAGCGCTCCGTCTCGCCGGAGCCGCCGGGCTGCTGGCGGCGTGGCTGATCTCCGGATCCCATGCGGTTCGCACCCGAGGCCGGCCCGCAGGACGGGGGCTGGGTCTCGCCTCTCGGTTCGGGGCGCTGGCGACCTACCTCATGGCGGCCATCCCGTACTTCCTGGCGTGGATTCTCCTGTGGCGTCCCCTGCCCGGCACGCCTCCGGACTGGATGCGGGTCGGGGCGCTGCTCGTCGGTGGCGCCCTCGGGGCCGCCGGCCTCGCCGTGTATTTGTGGGGCCGGCTCACGCTGGGGACCATGTACAACGTCTCGTCGGTGCTCGGCTCCGAGCTGTACGCCGATCAGCGGCTCATCATGGGCGGCCCCTTCCGCTACGTGCGCCATCCCATGTACTGCGGTATCGCACTGGCAGCCATCGGAGCACTCATGGTCTATAGGACGTGGGCGATGGTATTCGCCGTGGCGGCACTGCCGGCCTTCGCGATCAAAGCCCGCCACGAGGAACGGTTGCTGGCGGCCGAGTTTGGCGACCAATGGAAAGACTACGCACAACGAGTTCCGGCATGGTGGCCGCGCCGGCTGCGGCCCCATACATCTGTGAAATGAGGAGAGAAGAATGACCGAACCGCAGAAGCCCCGTGGCTCCCCAACATGGCTCAATGTCCTGTTGATCGTCGTTGCCGTGCTCGTAATCGGATTCGGCGTCTGTGTCGTCACCCTTAGCGGCAGCTTTTGATGCTTCCGGTTCTCATCCGTATCGGCGACCTGGAGATCGGCACCCATGATGTGTTCGTGGTGTTCGGTGTCGTTGTTGCCGTGTTGGTCTTCCGACACGAGAACCGGCGCCACAAGATGGACGATTCCCGTCTGTGGACCATTGCAGCCGGGGCGATACTGACGGGTGCCCTATTCGCCAAATTGGGCACCGGGTGGCGTTATCTGGCCGAAGATCCCGACCCCAGCTTCGTGGGGTTGTGGGTGCACGGCGGCAAAACCGTTCTCGGTGGCCTCGCCGGTGCCTACGTGGGTGTGCTGATCACCAAGCGCCTGATCGGGTACCCACATCGGACCGGCGACCTATTCGCCCCGGCGGTTGCGCTCGGCATCGCCGTCGGCCGGATCGGGTGCTTCTTGACCGAACCCATCGGTACCCCGACCGCGCTGCCGTGGGGCATCACCGTCTCGCCCGAGGTGGGGGCGCAAATTCCCAACTGCCCACAATGCACCACCGGGGTTCTGCTCCACCCGTCGTTTCTCTACGAGATCGCGGCCTTGATCGGCCTCTACACGCTGCTGCGCTGGCTGGAGCCCCGCATCGATGTTCCCGGCGAGCTCTTCAAGGTCTTCCTCCTGGGCTATGGAACCTTCCGCTTCGTGGTGGAGTTCGTCCGCGGCAACGACACGTTCGCGTTTGGCCTCACCGGTTCCCAGATCTTCCTGCTGGTGACCATGCCGCTGCTGTACGGCTATTTCGCGCGGCAGTTGGTGCAACATTCCTATCGCCGGCCGCCGCTGGCAACGGTGCCGACGGTCGCGGGAGACTCCGGATGATTGCGCCTGCCGTCTTCGATCGGATCCGGCGGTCCGTCGTCGCCTTCTGTCCCCATTGCCACGTCGCCGAGCCGCCGACCACGCGGCGGCTGGGGGCAACTCTGGCTGAAGGCGCCGGATCGGTGTGGCTGGTGCGGCAATGCCCCGATCACGGCCCCGTCGTGACGCTGTATGAGGAAGACGCCGAGCTGCTCGACTATCTCGAGCAATGGACGGCGCCCCCCAAGTCGCCCACCCCGGACTCGCCCGAGAACTCCGATCCGATTCCCGGGTGCTACGCCCACGGTCTGGGCGCCCGACAGATCCAGCACACCTGCATCCTCCTCGAAGACATCACGGAGGCATGCAATCTCAACTGCCCGACCTGCTACGCCGGCTCGTCGCCGCAGCTCACCGGGGTTGCTCCCGCCGCCACGGTGATCGCCAACGTGGACCGCCGGCTCGATCTCGAAGGAGGCCGCCTAGATGTCCTGATGATCAGCGGAGGGGAACCCACCCTCCATCCCGACCTGATGCCCCTACTCGAGGAGCTCTTGACCCGCGACATCACTCGCGTCATCCTCAATACCAACGGGGTCCTCGTGGCTCGCGACGATCGCCTGCTCGGCTTCCTGGCCCGCAACCGCGGCCGCCTCGAGCTGTACCTGCAGTTCGACGGGTTCGACGAGGCCACCTACCGCCACCACCGCGGCGCCGACCTGCGGAGCCTCAAACGGCGGGCCGTTGAACGTCTCACCTCTGCCGGGGTCTTCACGACGTTGGTGATGACGGCGGCGCGAGGCGTCAACGACCATGAGATCGGGGCCGTGGTCCGCTTTGCGCTGGAGACGCCCTTCATCGGGGGAGTGGCGATCCAGCCGGTATTCGGTTCCGGCCGGCTCGACGGGATCGATCCGTGCGACCGGCTGACGAACACCGGGGTGTTGCGCCGGCTCGGGCCCCAAACCGGCGGTACCGTGGAAGCGCGCGATCTGATTGCTCTCCCCTGCTCTCATCCCCACTGCGCCAGCGTCGGCTACATGGTGCAGGGCGCAGATGGCGCATGGTCGAGCATCGTCCGGCTCCTCGGTCATGACAAGCTGCTCGATCAGCTCGGTCTGGTGAGCAACTGCATCGTGCAGCCCGAACTCGACGCCGACATGCGCGTCCTGCTCAAGGAGTCTCTCCACGGCCTGTTCAGCGAGCGCTCGTCGCTCACCCACCCCAAGATCGGTGACCTCTTCGACGTCGTGCTGCGGCGTTGTGACGTCGGCGTGACGACGCTGCTCCGGCTGGCGGGGCGGGCGGTGCGCGACCCCGAGGCCCTGCGCAGGCTGGTGGCGACCCGCGTCAAGCGGATCACCGTCAAGCCTTTCATGGACATCCACACGATGGTCGAGGAGCGGTTGCTGCAGTGCTGTGTGCACGTCGGGACCGTCGGCGACCGGCACCAATGTGTTCCCTTCTGCGCTGCCCAAGCGTGGCCGGAGCTGGGCGCCATGAAACTCGCCGGCGCGGGACGCCGGCAGACGGTTCGGATCCCGGTCTGATCGCAAGCCGGCCGGGCGGCGGTCCGGCGACCGGGACGGCACCGTAGAGGAGTCGTGAGTTACGAATCGCTGGAGTACCAGGTCGTAGGGAGACGGCGCGGCTACGAGATCCGCCGCTACGACTCGCATCTCGTCGCGGAAACGTTGGTGGCGGGCACGTTCCACGGCTCGGGCAACGAGGCCTTCCGCCGCTTGGCCGGGTACATCTTCGGCAACAACACCGCGTCGGTGAGGATGGCGATGACGGTTCCGGTGACCCGGGCGGCCGCCGCGGACGGTTATGAGTACCGCTTCGTCATGGAGCGGGCTTTCACGGAGGAGACCCTGCCCGACCCGCAGGATGCCCGGGTTGGCATCCGCCGCATCCCCGCCGGCGTATTCGCGGCGAGGCGCTATCGCGGATCTCGCGGTGAACGCCGCTACCAACGCGAGAAGCAGTCGTTGCTCGCCCGGCTGGCGCGTGATGGCATCGCCCCGGCCGGGGAGCCGTTCGCCGCGGTCTACAACGGGCCAATCACTCCGCCGCCGCTGCGCCGCAACGAGGTCCTGGTGCCGATTGCATGGGAAGAGGTGGATTCAGCCGTGGCCTGAGGACGGCGACGCTTCCTCCACCCTCCAAGTTGCGTCATGGCCGCCCCTGGCGAGCGGATATGAGCGCGTCGGGTGCCGTTTTGGTTCCTCTGCAAGCCCCTGCGGAGGGGCGGAGTGAAATAATCCCCCATAGCTCGTTTAACCCGCGTATGATCTGCGGCACTGAGACAAGATCTGTTTCGAGCTGGTGCGGTCTCGAGCAGGCAGGGGTTGAACTGGGAGGGCGAAAATGGCATCGTTTACTAGGAACTGGGACGCGCGCCTCGGATGGCGGGAGCGTGCCGCCTGGCTTGTGGTCATGCTCGTTCTGGCCTCGCTGTTGACCGGCGTGGCGCACACCGCGCCCGCGGCCGGGCAGACCCCAGGGGCTTCGTGTGGGGCGGACGTGGCACTGGTGGTTGACTCATCCGGGAGTATCGACTCGGTCGAGTTGGGTCTCATGAAGGAAGCCTTCGACGGGTTCGTCGATGAGTTCTTGCCGAGGACGCGGACGCAGATGGCGGTGGTGGAGTTCGATCGTAGGGCGAAGGTGCTGCAGGACTTCACGAGCGACGCCGACTCCCTCCATGACGCGCTTTCCCTTCTCAAGAGCGATCGGCGGACCAACTGGCAGGATGCTCTGCTGGTGGCCCGTAATCTGTTCCCGCATCGGCCGGCGCCAGATCTCATCGTGTTTGCCTCCGATGGTCGGCCCAACAAGGTGAACGGTTCGACCGTCTTCGATAGGGCGGCCGGCCTGGCAGCTGCAGTCGTGGAGGCCGATGCGGCCAAGGCGGCGGGGGCCCGGATCATTGCGATCGGTATCGGGGACAAGCTGCGGGAGGACAAGCTGGCTGCGATCGCCTCGAGCAGCGACGACG
>CAMYJM010000266.1 GCA_947258635.1 uncultured Acidimicrobiaceae bacterium | reverse complement strand
CACCGATGACCCGGCGGTCGTCGAGCTTGCCTTCGACGTGCTGGCCGAATGGGCCACGCAGGCCACGATCCGCCAGTCTGATGTCGAGAACGAGCGCGGCGTGGTGCTCGAGGAGTGGCGGTTGCGTGATGCCGGTCTCGACGGGCGCATTGCCCAGCTCTACGAGGATGTCTTCCTGGCAGGAACCGGATACGAAGGCCGAGCGCCAATCGGCGATCCCGTGGTGTTGCGGGCCACCAACGCCGACACGCTGCGGCGTTTCTACGACGATTGGTATCGGCCGGATCTGATGGCTGTGGTGGCCGTGGGAGATTTCGAGGAAGCCGCGATCATCGATCTGATAGGGCAGAAGTTCTCGGAGCTGGAGCCCGCAGCCGATCCCCGGCCCCGTCGCGAGGTTGTGGTGTCTCCGGCGGTGCAGCGCAGGCTCGCAGTGCTCGCCGATGCCGATCAACCAACCGCGTCGGTGGAGGTCTACTACCCGGTGCCTCCTCAGGGAGGCGGCTCTGTCGGAGATCGCCGCAATGAGTGGGCTCAGCTGCTTGCCATCGAGATGATCTCAACTCGGCTGAACGACGACATCACGCGGGGCGATGCGCCTTTCCTGTCGGTGACTGCCTTGGGCTTCAGCTTCACGCGCCGGCTCCAGCTCCCGGGGCTCGCCGCCGACGTGGCGTCGCTCGACGTGATCGCAACGCTGCAGGCGCTGATCACCGAGGTGAGGAGGGCGATGCTGCACGGCTTCCGTGACGCCGAATACACCCGCGCAGTCGATACGTGGCGGTCCGCCGTCGAGCAGTTCTACGCCGGGCGGACCTCGACCCAGGATGTCGAGTATGCCGGCCGCTATGTGAACCACTTCCTTGCCGGCGACATCATCCCGAGCGCCCGCGTGGAGTTCGACCTCGACCAGGAGGCGCTGAGCACGCTCACCGCGGCCGACGTACATGGTGCCTTGGTCCAGCTCATCGGGTCCCGCGAGCCGACCGTCGTCGTCATCGGTCCCGACGACGGCACCCTTCCTGCCGAGAGTGATCTCGCGTCGACGGTCGACGCGGCTTTGGATGCGGAGCCGGCCCCGCGACCGGCGGCGGCTGCCATCGGGGACACGCTGTTGGCTCCCCCCGACCCGGTGGAGCCGGTTGCCGTCAATGTTCTTCCCCTGGGCGTCACCGAGCTCATCTACGCCAATGGGGTTCGCGTGCTATATGTAGCGACCGACATCTCGGTCAACCAGGTCGTGATGGGCGCTACCTCCACGGGAGGGTTGTCGCGGGTGGCCGACGAGGACGTGATCGCCGCTTTTCTGGCGGCCGAGATCGTCGGCCGGTCCGGCGCCGGCGGGTTCGATTCGGTAGCTCTGGCCACGTTCCTTGCGGACAAGTTCGTCTTCCTGCAGCCCTACATCGATGTGACCCGGGAAGGCCTATTCGGGGGCGGCGCCACGGAGGATCTGGAGTCGCTGATGCAGCTCATCCATCTCATGGTGGTGGCGCCGCGTCTCGATGCTGCCGCCGCCCGGACCGTGATCGGAGAGTATCGGCCGTTCGCGGAGTCGCCCGAGCAGTTCCCGGGCCTGGCGACGACGTTGGAGCTGATCGAACAGCGCTGGGGAGGTGAGCCCCGTTACCGGGTGGTCGTTCCGCAGGATGAGCTGGATGCATACGACTTGGATGCGGCCGCCGCCGTTTTCGCGGATCGGTTCGGGGACGTTGGTGACTTCATCTTCGGCTTTGCGGGAGATCTCTCCGAAGCCACTGTCCGCAACCTGGCCGATGTGTACCTCGGCACGCTGCCCGGTACCGACCGCGCCGACGGCTGGGTCGACTACCAGCAGCCGGCACCGCCGTCGGTCATCGACAACACCATTGCTGTGGGCGACTCCGAGCAGGGGTTTGTCACTTTCCTCTTCACTGGTGACTTGGAACGTGATGCCCGCGCCGATGTTCAGATCGAGCTGCTCAATCTCATCGCGGATGTGAAGCTGCGGGATCGAATCCGCGAGGCGCTGGCGGCTACGTATTCGCCGGTCCTGTCGATTGGGGCTACCGACGAGCCGGACCTCTTGATCGAGACCTACCTGCAGGTGAGCGGGGATCCCGATCGGTTGGATGAGATTGTCGCGGAGAGCCTGGGGACGCTGGCGGAGCTCGCCACCGATGGCCCGACGGAGGCAGAGCTGGATACGGCCCAAGAGCAGCTCAGCCTCCAATACGAGCTGGTTTCCAACGAGTGGTGGGTGGATCAGATGCTGTTCCATGCGGCGCGGCCCGATGAGTCTCTCAAGGAGATCGTGGACGCCACCCGCTACATCGACGAGACGACCACGGCCGACATCCGGCGTCTCGCCGCGGTGGCCTTTCCGCGAGATCGCTATGTTCTGGTGCGGCAGGTGCCGGGCTAATGGGCCCATGGAAGCTGCGCCGCGGGATCGCCATCGGGGCCGGCGTGGTGGCGCTGGCCGTATTCGTCGCCTCCTGTACGAATCGCGCGGAGGACCCGACGACGACGATCTACCTGACGACCACCACGACGTTTGCTCCGATCGAGATCGTCTCGATCAGCACGACGGTGGCCCCTGGGGTCGATCCTGCCGTCCATGAGCAGCTCACGGCCCTTTTGGGGGAATTGGTGACGGCGACGCAGTCGATGCGGGGCCTTTCGTACATCCAGCTGCCGTCCGTGGCGATCGTGGCCGCCGCCGACTTCACCGAGCGTTTGCGGGCCTCAACCGCGGCGCTGCTGACCGACGATCGGCTGCGCCGCGAGGAGTCGGTCTATCGGCTGCTCGGCCAGTACGACGCCCCGCCGCCCCTGGCGCGGTCGTTGCGCCAGCTCTACAACGCAGACGGGGCCGTCGCCTTCTACGACGGAGACGGGTCGCAGGTAGTCGTCGAAGGCACGAGGGCCGAGCTGACGCCGCTCGAGGAGAGCATCGTCGTGCGCGCTCTAGCGTGGTCGCTGCTCGATCAGTACCACGACGTGTTCGATCGGCTGGCCGCTCTCGAGCTGGCGGGCGGTGCAGACGCCACCGACGCATTCCGCACCCTGGTCGAGGGAGATGCGCTCGCGGTTCAGCTCCGCTATCTGCAGGGCCTCAGCGAAGACGATCAAGTTGCCGCGGCGGTGCAGGCGGCCGAGAGCGAGCCGGAAGCCCTTCTCCGGCTTCCCGATGTGGTGCGCGCCCAGTTGGCCCTACCCGGCGATGCAGGCGTCGCCTTCGTTGACGGGATCGTGGCCTCCGGCGGCTACGCCGCCCTCGATCAGGCATACGACGCGCCCCCGGTCACCATGGAACAGGTGCTCCACCCGGAGCGGTATGCCGTGGGCGAGCCGGTGCGTGCGGTACCGGAGCTGGCGGTCGCCATCGATGGGTACGAGACCGTCGCCGGCGGCTCCTACGGAGAGTGGCGCCTGCGGCTGCTCCTCCAGGATGCAGTTGCCCCCGGTCTGCTGACCCAGACCGTCGCCGGGTGGGGCGGCGACGCCTACCAGCTGCTCGAGAACGGCGACGAGATGGTGTTCCTCTACATCTATGGTGGCGACACCGAAGACGACGCCATCGAGGTGGCGCAGGCGCTGCTGGCGCTGGCCCGGGGACCGATGGGGGCCGGCGACGGAGTCGACAGCGGCGGCGGCGTGTTCTGGGAGAGCGCCGAACGATTTGTCTACGTGGATCGCATCGGCGATGGCCTGATGTTCATCGTGGCCACGGACTCTGCCGCCGGAGCGGCGGCGCGGTCCCAGATTCGGGTGCCGTAGCGAGTTGCAAGGCGTTCGTTGTGGCGTTTGTTGTGCTTAAACGGGTGCTATGACCGCGTATTAGGCACAACGAACGCCGGGGACCTTGGCGCGGCGGGCCGCGTCTGGTAGTGCTCGGGGCGCGATGCAGCAACCCGTCGAGGATCAGCCGCGGCCCGCGTTGGGCTTGCGACCGTGGTTCGCCTTGCTGCGCCGAGCGCGCAGTTTCCGTCGTTTTGCTTTGGCCATGAGACCCGAAAGGGTAACAGCGCCGCGTAGCAACCTCCCAATTCGCCTCGTTGTGGAAGTCGCCGGCGTTTTCCGGTGCCCGATCGTGGTGCCCGTGACCTTCCGACAGCGGCTGGCCGGGATCAAGCAGGCACCGTTCGGTCACGGCGTTCTCCTGGCGGCGTCCGCGGTCCACTCGAGGGGCCTGAAGGAGCCGCTGACCGTGATTGCGCTCGACGAGACCGGTCGGATGATCGCCGCTCGCCGGCTCGCCCCGAACACTGCTTGGCGGCATTCCTCGGCCAGCTGGATGCTGGAGCTACCACGACCGACCACGCCACCATGGAAGACACAGAAGTCCGCCGGCTCACCACGGCCGCCGACGAGCAACTGCGCCGAGCCCTGATTGAGCCGAATATCATCTTCTGATGCCGGGAACCCTCATCTTGTGCGGCACGCCGATTGGAAATATGGCCGACGCGTCGCCGCGTCTCGCGGACGCCGCCTTTTTCGACGAAATCCCGTTCGAGGCGGACGATTTGGCGGTCCTCCGATCGTGCTGGACCAACGGGATCAACCATTCCGGCGGGATCTGTCAGATGAACACCGGCAGCCAGTTCGCTGGCCGACCTTCGCTGGGCAGTTGGGTAACCTATGGATTGGGCACTGAAAATGAGAATCTGCCCGCGTTCGT
>CAMYJM010000265.1 GCA_947258635.1 uncultured Acidimicrobiaceae bacterium | reverse complement strand
TCAGCCACTTCGCCACCAACGGTTGCTTCCGCTGCCACTTCACCGACCTGCAGACCGAATCGGGCGAGCGGATGTTGTCATCGACCTGTGAGAGCTGCCACGCCATTGTGGCCCAGGGGCCCACCGATAACGTGCTCGAACTCGAGGACGACCTGAGCGGTCTGGAGTTCATCCATCCGGTCGACATCGGTGAGGTTTGGAGGACCGTAAAGTGCAGCCAATGCCACAACCCGGCCTCGGGTTATTGATGTTTGATGTCCCGTAAGCGAAGTTCTCTGCTTAGGTAGATCCCTATGACAGCCATTCTTGGATCAATCGCCGTTGTAGTCGCATTCGTATCGGCGGCCGCGCTGGCCGTCCGCGGTTTCATCGCGATGAGAAATGGCGCAATCGACGTCGGCAGTGCGCTCAAGTGGCCGGTCTACGGCGTCGTCGGGGGCGCCCTGGCCGCCATGTCGATCCTCGAAATCGCGATTCTCCGCGACGACTTCTCGATCGAGTACATCGCCAACAACTCGGCGACGACGACCCCCACGATCTTCAAGGTCGCCACCGGGTGGGCCGCCCTCGAAGGAAGCATCGTGTTGTGGGGCCTGGTTCTGGCGATATTCGTGTACACGGTGCACCGCCAGGTCTCGCGTGCGGAGGGCTCCGACCAGCTGGGCGCAGGGGCGTTGGCCGTTCTCGGAGTCATAACTTTCTTCTTCTTCGGCCTGATGCTCCCAGGCATGTCGTTCTGGATCTTCGGCGTCTCCAACCCTTTCCGAGTCTGCGTCGAACTAGCCACCGTCGGGTGTTTCGAAGCGTCCAACCTGCCTTGGGTCGAGTCGGTCACAGCCTTCGAGGGACGCGGACCCAACCCGCTGCTGCAGAACCACATCCTGATGGCGGTGCATCCTCCGATGCTGTACTTCGGCTACGTGGGCATGTCGGTTCCGTACGCGTTCGCCATGTCGGCGCTGATGCTTGGCATGAGCGGTACCGCTTGGCTGCAGCGGACTAGGGCCTGGACGTTGATCGCCTGGGGCTTCCTGACGCTCGGGATCGTTCTCGGAGGATGGTGGTCATACGAGGTGCTCGGCTGGGGTGGGTACTGGGCCTGGGACCCAGTGGAGAACGCTTCATTCCTGCCCTGGTTGATTGCCACCGCCTTCTTGCATTCGGCCGTTGTGCAACAGCGCCGGGGCATGCTCCAGGCGTGGAACTACGTGCTCGTGATCTCGACATTTGCCCTGACAATTCTGGGCACGTTCCTGACGCGGTCCGGGGTGATCGTGTCGGTTCACAGCTTCACGCAATCGCCGATCGGGCCGGCGCTGCTCTGGTTCCTGATGGCGGTTTTGGTCGTGTCATTCGTGCTCTTCGCTACCAAGATCCACCTCGTGGCGTCGTCGCCACGGCTCGACTCGCTCGTCAGCCGTGAGGGGGTCTTCCTCCTGAACAACCTGCTGCTCACCGTCTTCGCCATCGTGGTTCTGGTCGGCACCTTGTACCCGATGTTCCTCGAAGCTTTCGGGGGGTCGGAAGTCGGTGTCGGCCGCCCGTTCTTCGACCGCATGGCCATTCCGCTCTCATTTGCACTCCTGCTGGCGACGGGTATTGGACCGGTCACCCCGTACAGATCCGCCAAGGGCTCGGTCATCTGGGAGCGAGTCCGCACCCCGGCGCGGATTGCCCTGGCTGCGGCAGCCCTGGCAGTTGTTCTCAGCTACCGGAACACTTATCTCCTTCTCGGCATCCTCACGGCCACCTTCCTCATGCTGGTGATCCTGCGGAACCTGTACTACGCCGCCAGGAAGACGGCGGATCAGCGGAAGATCGCCGTGCCAGCAGCCGCCCTCCATGTGATGCGCAGCGATACCGGCTATTGGGGTGGGCAGATCTCGCACTTCGGAGTCGCTCTACTCGCTCTCGGCATGGCGTTGTCGTCCAACCTGGCAGTTGAGGCGGAGATCACGCTCACGCCCGGCGATACCGACACGGTCGCCGGGTACGACATCACCTATCTGAACCAGTTCTCCCGCCAGGAGCCGCACCGGTTTGTGACCGGGGCCGCCATCGAGGTGAGTCGCGACGGACGGGTCGTCTCCCGCCAGGAACCGAGGCTCAACGACTACAGCACCTCTACCCAGACGGTGGCGACGCCGGCTGTGTACGAATCGGTGCGGGGTGACCTCTACCTCTCGCTGCGGAGCATCAACTCCCAGGCCGTCGTGCTGGGAGTGTGGTGGTTCCCGTTCATCTGGCTGGTCTGGGTGGGTGGCCTGCTCGCCGGCCTCGCCGTGCTGTGGTCCCGACTAGTCCGCAAACCCGCCCGCGACAAAGTGCCCGTGCCGCGGGCTGTCGGCGATGAACGTTAGGGCTCGTCAGATCATCGGCTGGGTAGTGACCGCGGCCCTCGCCGGCATCGTCGTGGTCGGCATGATCATGGGCGATACCCGGCCCGAGGATCGGGTTGCTTCCATTGGAGCCGCCATCAAATGCCCGGTCTGCCAGGGCGAAGCGATCGTTGACTCACCGTCCGAGACCGCAGTGGCCATGCTCGAGATCCTCGAAGAGAAGGTGGCGGCCGGTGAGACCGACCAGCAGATCTATACGTACTTCCGGGGTCGGTTCGGGGATGGGATCATCCTCGACCCTCCGTTTGAACCGCAGACTCTGCTGCTGTGGCTGCTGCCGCTGGCGGCCGTTGCCGGCGGTATCTGGATGATCCTCTCGCGCCGTCGCCGACCCGACCTGGTGTCTGGGGAGGCGGCATGACCACCGAGCGACAACGCCTGACCGACCGGCGCGACCTGATACAGCGGGACATTGCGGAGCTCACGCAACAGATCGCCGATGGCGAGGTCGACGAAGCGACCGGCCGCGAGCTCCTCGATAGCTACGAAAGCGAACTCGGCGAGGTGACCGCAGTCCTCGCCGATCTGCCTGAGGACGAGCCGGCCCTGGTGGCCGCACCTGAGGAGGCCGATGAGGCGGCGGGAACCCGATCGGTGCGTCGGGTCGTGGTCGGGTCCGTAGTCGTGATCGCGGCGCTGTCGGTGGCCATCTTCCTGGCGGCCCGCGACGCCACTCCCGACGATCCCGGCCCTTCCGGCGCCGCGGGCCCGGGGGAACTGTCCGTCGACCCAGCCGAGGTCAGCAACGAGCAGCTCGAGGCCGTTGTCGCCGCCAATCCGGACATCCCGGCGATGCGGCTGGCTCTGGCCGACAGGTACTTCCGGTCCGAACAGTTCTCTGCGGCTCTCGACCACTACCTGTATGTGGCGAACAACAACCCGGAACCGGCCGACGAGGCGTTTGCATTGGCCCGGATCGGCTGGATCGCCCACGCCACCGATCTCCCGGAGGCCGGCGAAGAGTACATCAGGCAGAGCCTGGCCATCGACCCGAACGGGTACGAGGCACAGCTCTTTCTGGGCTTCATAATCCTTTATGGCCTCGACGACCCTGCCCGGGCGATTCCGCCGCTGGAGGCGGCCCTGGAGATCCAGGGCCTGCCGGAGAGCTCCTTGGTGCAGATCGAACAGGCCCTCGAGGAAGCCCGCCAGAGGGTCGACCCATGACCGAGACGGGCTCGGGTGGGGAAGTCACCCGATCGAAGTCCTCGAAAAAGCGGCCGGTGTGGCTCTACTTCGTCATCATCGGGCTCGTGGCCGGCGTGATGTGGGCGGTCTTCAACAGTCGGTTTGGCCAGAACCCGCGCCTGGTCGACTCGCCCTTGATCGGGCAACCACTGCCGGAGCTGACGCTCGAGTACCTCGAGCAAGAGGGCTCGCTCAACTTCGCCGATCTGAGGGGTAAGGCGCTGGTCATCAACTTCTGGGCTTCGTGGTGTTTCCCGTGCCGTCTCGAGCATCCCCACCTCAATGCCGCGTCGGCCGCGTACGCCGATCGGGATGTGCATTTCATCGGGATCGTGTACCAGGACCGGAAGGAACCGGCAATAGGGTTCCTGGACGAGTTCGGACGCGGCGCCAATTACAGCTACGTGATGGACGATGATTCCCGGACCATTGTCGAACTGGGCGTTTTCGGCGTGCCCGAGACCTACTTCGTGGACAAGGACGGAATCATCCGGGCCCGCGTCCAGGGCGAGATCGACGCGGCCCTGTTGGTCGACGCCATCGAAGAGGCCCTGTCCCCGCTAACACCGTAAGTCACCGCGGTGCCCCCACCTGACCATTCTGCGTAGCAACTAGTGAGACTTTGTGAAGAAAGTCCTAAGCGGTTAGGGCACTTGGACCGATGCAGGGGGGAGGCTCATAGTTCATCATGGGCCTTGGAGAGATCGATCACAGGCCTGGAGGTCGCAATGGTGTCGGCTCGGAATGCTCTGAGAGTCTTCTTCTTGTTTGGGGTCTTGCTGCTGTTGGCTGCGTGCAGCGGCGGTGACACAGGGCCTGCCGGCCCCGCAGGACCTCCCGGTGCCGATGGTGCAGTCGGAGCCGCCGGACCAGCCGGGCCTGCCGGTTCCGCCGCCGAATTGGCCGCCGCAGACCTCACCTGCACGGTGTGTCACAACGACACCAGCATCATCACCGGCAAGAAGACCGCCTGGGACGAATCGGTTCATGGGTCCGGTCACGCCTCGTCGTATGCCGGCGGTCGCGGGTCTTGTGCCGGTTGCCACTCCGGAGCGATTTTCAGCGAGATGGTGGCCGCG
>CAMYJM010000264.1 GCA_947258635.1 uncultured Acidimicrobiaceae bacterium | reverse complement strand
CGTGGGGCGGCCACCGTCGAGATAGCCGACGTCGACGAGCGTCTGGCGGTCGATGGCCATCGACAGCGCCTTCGAGTTGTCCTTGTTGGTCAGGAACGGGTGCGGGTTGTTGCCGCCGTCGTACTCCGACCGCCTGTCACCAAGGCTGGGGTCCGGGTTGGTCTGGTTGAGCATCAGGCGCTCGACATTGGTGGCGAAACCTGCGTACACGGTGCCGATGCCTTCGGCTTCCATGTTGTTGAGGACGACCGGGTCGACCTGCAGGTTCCAGCCGTAGTCGGCTTCACCCAACTGGAGGACGGAACGGGCCGATGCCTCGGCATCGCCGCCACCCTTGATCAGCACTTCGCTGAAGAACGGCTGGCCGTCGGCGTTACCGCGGTAGTTCGGGTTGTACGAGTACAAAGCCGTGTCGTTGGTGCGGAACTCCGCGACCATGAACGGGCCGGTCCCGATCGGGCCGAAGTTGGCGTCGGTGCACTCCTGAGCGGCAAGGCCGATGCAGTCGGCGAACTGCGCCTTCTGGATAATCGGAGCCTGATAGCTCACGAAGGCGTTATACGGGTACGGTGACGGGCCCTCGAACGTGACCTTGACGGTCAACGGGTCGATCGCCTCGACGCTGGTGATGCCCGCATACAGGCTCGACTGCGTACAGCCGGTCGCCTCATCGGTGCAGTATTCGTACGTGAAGACCACATCGTCGGCGGTCAACGGCGTGCCGTCAGACCAGACCGTGTCCTTGAGCGTCCACGTGATCGAGGTGAAGTCCGCAGCGAACCCACCGTTGTCGACCGTCGGGATCTCAGCAGCGAGCGCCGGCACAATCTGGCCATCCGGAGTGAACTCTGCCAAAGGCTCGATCACGAGTGACGATGCCAGTAGTTCCTTGGTACCACCCGAAAGATACGGGTTGAGTGCCGTCGGAGCCTGCCATTGCAGCAACGTCAGCGTGCCGCCCTCGCCGGCCGCCATCCCCGTTGGTGGGGCGGTGGTCGCCGGAGGCGCCGTTGTCGAATCGCCGGGTGCGGCGGTCGTGGTGGCGGCCGGGGCCGCCGTGGTTGTCGTGTCGTCTGTTGAGTCGCCACACGCCGCTACCACAAGGGCAAAAACGGCGAACAGCGCTAACAATCTAAGTCGTTTCATGGTTTCTTCTCCTCAGTTGGCCGAATATCAGCCTCCGGCATTCGGCAACGTTAACAGCGAATAAATTTCTGAGCACAAGATTTTAAGAAGTCTCTGGGAAATCATGACAGATAGAAATGCGGCGCGCCGCAGGTAGCCGTTGAGTCCCTGACTAGCTACTCGGCAAAGTGGCACGCCACCCATTGCCCGGGCGTGAGTTCGCGCCATTCGGGTGCTTCTATCGAGCACCGCTCCTCGGCGATGGGGCACCTCGTGTTGAACGGGCATCCGGGCGGCGGATCGGCCGGGCTCGGAATGTCTCCCTGAAGAATCGTCCGCGTTCTCACGGCCTCGACCTTGGGATCGGGTACCGGAACTGCCGACAGCAGCGCCCGGGTGTAGGGGTGCCGGGGGCTGTTGTAGAGGTCATCGCATTCGGCGAGTTCCATGATCTTGCCCAGGTACATCACCGCGACCGTGTCGGCGATGTGGCGCACCATGGAGAGGTCGTGAGAGATGAACAGGTAGGTCAGCCCGAGCGTGTTCTGGAGATTCTCGAGCAGGTTGACGATCTGGGATTGGATCGAGACGTCGAGCGCTGCGATCGGCTCGTCACAGACAATGAAATCCGGACTGAGCGCGATGGCGCGGGCAATCCCGATCCGCTGGCGCTGCCCGCCGGAGAACTCGTGGGGATACCGGTTGGCATGGCTTGGTTCGAGCCCGACCAGGCTGAGCAACTCGTCGATCCGATCCTTTTTGTCGCTGCCCTTGGCGGCCCGGTGTTCCCGCAGGGGCTCACCGACGATCGACGCCACCGTCATCCGCGGATTCAGGGAGGCATGCGGGTCCTGGAACACCATCTGCATCCGGGGCCGCAGCCGGCGCATCTTCTCACCCTTGGTGGCGGTCAGCTCGATGTTGTCGAAGTGAACCGTCCCTTCCGTGGCCGGGTCGAGTTGCAGCATCACCCGCCCGGCCGTCGACTTGCCCGAGCCGCTCTCGCCGACCAGCCCCAGGGTCTGGCCGCGCCGAATGTCGAACGTGACGCCGTCCACGGCCTTGACCGCACCGACCTGGCGGCGGAATATGCCCCCCAGGATCGGGAAGTGCTTCTTCAGGTTCCGGACCTGAACGAGAACCTCCCCGGCGGCGGGCTCGGCCGCCGGTTTCACCATCGCGTCACCGTCCATCGCGCGGGCCCTTGTTGTCGACGTCCCACCAGCACGCCACCTTTCTCGTTTCCGTGATCTGGAGCAGCGGCGGGCTCTCCTCGAGACACCTGTCGAAGGCGTATGGGCATCTGGGGGCGAACGTGCAGCGATTGGGGAGCCTGTAGAGGCTCGGAGGCTGCCCCTGGATCGTCACCAGCTCCGAGCCCTTCTGGTCGAGGCGAGGCAGCGACCCGAGGAGACCCGAGGTGTAGGGATGTTGTGGCGACTCGTAGAGCTCGGCGACGAGGGCCTCTTCAACGATCCGCCCGCCGTACATGACGACAACGCGATCGGCCAGGCCGGCGACAACACCGAGGTCGTGGGTGATCCAGATGACGGCGGTGCCGAGCTTCTCCCGCAGGTCTTTGACGAGCTCGATGATCTGTGCCTGGATCGTGACGTCGAGAGCAGTCGTCGGCTCGTCTGCGATGAGGATCTGCGGGGAGCAGGCCAGGGCGACGGCGATCATCACCCGCTGCCGCATCCCTCCGGAGAGCTCATGGGGATACGACTTCAAGCGCTGCTCGGGCGACGGTATGCCAACGAGTTCCAAAAGCTCGATGGCTCGGGCCTCGCGCACGTCGGGGGGTGCGTCCTGGTGGATCTTGAGGGACTCCTCGATCTGGAAGCCGACGGTCAGCACCGGGTTGAGCGACGTCATCGGGTCCTGGAAGATGAAGCCGATCTTGCCACCGCGAATCTCCCGCAGCTCGTCGATGCCGATTGTGAGCAGGTCCCGATCTTCATAGACGGCCGTACCGGACACTATTTCGCCGGGGGGCATTGGAATGAGGCGCAGCAGCGACATCATCGTGACGCTCTTGCCCGAGCCGCTCTCGCCGACGACCCCGAGGAACTCTCCCGGGTTCACATCGAAGCTGACGCCGTTGACGGCGTGGACGACGCCGTCCTGGGTGTCGAATTGTGTCGTCAGGTCGGTGACTTGTAGTACTGGTTGAGTGGGGCTCACTCGGTGTTTTGCCTTTCGCGCGCCCGACAGCGTAACCCGCCGAGATCCTCACCGCGCGGGGCAGGCTAACAACTCGGGTGGCTCGGGTGGGCCGCGATGTGGTTTCCGGAGCGGATCCCGGCAGAATGGGCCCACTGGCACCATCGGCGATACGGAGAAGCAATGACCGATCGTTTTGTCTACCCATTCAGCGAGGGCAGCGATGCAATGCGATCGCTCCTCGGCGGCAAAGGCGCCGGCCTCGCCGAGATGAGCATCGCCGGGCTGCCCGTCCCTCCGGGATTCACCATCACCACCGAGGCGTGCCGCGCCTACTACGAGAACCATCTCACCGTCCCCAGCGATCTGTGGGCGCAGACCGATGCCGCCATCAAACAGGTGGAGGGAGCGGCCGGCAAGGACTTCGGGGGCGTGGCCAACCCCCTGCTGTTCTCGGTGCGGTCGGGGGCGTCGGTTTCGATGCCGGGGATGATGGACACCATCTTGAACCTCGGTCTCAACGACGAGACCGTCGCCGGGCTGGCCGGCTTGACCGGCGACGAGGAGTTCGCCATGGACTCCTACCGGAGATTTGTGCAGATGTTCGGCGAGATCGTGTTCGGGGTGCCCCGCGAGCTCCTGCACGCGGTGGTCAGCGCCGCGGCCAACCATCCCCCCAATGGGATCTCCCGGCTCGGCGCGGATGAGACGAAGTCGCTGATCCGCCGCATGAAGGACCTCATCGCGGGCCACGCCGGTGCCGCCGTGCCGGACGATCCACTCGAGCAACTGCATATGGCGATCGCGGCCGTCTTCAACTCGTGGACCAACCGCCGGGCGCGCGACTATCGACGCCTCAACGACATTCCCGAGGATGTCTATACCGCGGTCACCGTCCAGGCCATGGTCTTCGGCAATACCGGGCAGAACTCGGGAACCGGCGTCGCCTTCACCCGCGATCCAACGAGTGGGGAGCCGACGATCTACGGCGAGTTCCTATCCGACGCCCAGGGCGAGGATCTCGTGGCGGGCGCCAGAACCCCGGACCCGATCGCGTCGCTCGAGACCGCCATGCCCGGGGTCTACGGCCAGCTGCGAGAGATCGCGGCACGGCTGGAGCGTCATTACCGCGACATGCAGGACATCGAGTTCACCGTCGAAGATGGCAAGTTGTGGATGCTCCAGACCCGCGCCGGCAAGCGGACCGGACGCGCCGCCATCAGGTCGGCGGTCGATATGGTTCGTGAAGAGTTGATCACGCGCCGGGAGGCCGTCGTCCGGGTGACCGCAGATCGTCTCGACGAGCTCCTCCACCCGATCGTGATTGCGGGCCCCAACGACGAGGTGATCGCCACCGGGTTGGCTGCCAGCCCGGGTGGGGCCG
>CAMYJM010000263.1 GCA_947258635.1 uncultured Acidimicrobiaceae bacterium | reverse complement strand
GGTGCCGGCGATGGCGATGCCGTCGTATTGCGCTTCGACGGCGGCCCGAAGATTGGCGAGCGTCTCGGTCGTCGACCCGTAGAAGTAGTGGCGCCAGCCGTGCTCCAGGCCGGTTTTGATAGCGGTCGTGGTGACCTTCGCCCCGTAGACGCGTCCCTGGTTGCGGTTCCCCATCGAACGAAGCGCCCAGGCGATCGGCATACCGTCGGGCGTCGAGATGTCCGCGGCGTCGAGCGCCAGGCGCAATTCCGGATCGCGCCGCGCCGTCATGACCGCGTGGACGTTGGTGATGGTGACGATCGTTGCCCGATCCGGTGGGCGTGCTTGGAAGGCGGCCATCAGGTCGTCGAATGTCAGCACGGAGATTCCGGTGCCGACGACGTCCTGCTTCGGCGGGAACGCGTGGGCGCGCTCAGTCATGGCGGTGGGCCTCCCACCATGAGATGGTGCGCCGCAGTCCCTCTTCGAGCTCGATCTTCGCATCGAACCCAAACAGCTCGCGGGCGCGTGAAGTTTCGAGCTTGCGCCGCGGCTGCCCGTCCGGCTTGGTCGGGTCCCACGTGATCGTGCCGTCGTAGCCGGTCAGCCGACCGATCAGCTCGACGAGGTCTTTGATCGTGATCTCATGGCTGGTACCGACGTTGACCGGCTCCTGCCCTTCGTAGAGCTCGGTCGCCATGACAATCGCTCTGGCGGCATCGTCGACGTAGAGAAACTCGCGACTAGCCGATCCGGTGCCCCACGCTACGACCTCCGGATCGCCCTGATCGCGGGCTGTGACGAACTTGCGGACGAGCGCCGGGATCACGTGGCTGCTCTCCGGGTCGAAGTTGTCGCCGGGACCGTACAGGTTCACCGGGAGCAGGTAGATACCGTTGAGCCCGTACTGCTCACGGTAGGCCTGGAGCATGACGAGGAGGCTCTTCTTGGCGATGCCATACGGAGCGTTGGTCTCTTCGGGATAGCCGCTCCACAAGTCGTCCTCGCGAAACGGAACGGTGGCGAACTTCGGGTAGGCGCACACCGTTCCCACCTGGACGACCTTTTCTACCTGATTGGTGCGGGCCTCCTCGATCACGTGGAGGCCCATGGCCATGTTGGCGAAGAAGTAGCGGCCGGGATTGGCGCGGTTGGCGCCGATGCCGCCGACCTCCGCCGCCAGGTGGATGACAATCTCGGGTCGGGTGTCTCGGTAGAGCTCGCGTACCGCCTCCTGTTCCGTCAGGTCGTAGTCGGCGCGGCGCGGCACGACGATCTCGCCAACCCGGCGTGCCTCGAGCTCGGTCGTGACCACCCGGCCGAGAAAGCCGGCCCCGCCGGTGACGAGGACTCGTTTGTCGCGCAGGTCTGTCACAGGTTCTCGCCCTTGCGCCACTCGATGGCCCGGTGGCCGGCGTCGACGAGCGTTCTCTCCTGCTTGGCAAGCTCGAGGTCGGACTCCAGCATCATGTCGACGAGCTCATCGAAAGACACTCGGGGCTTCCAGCCGAGTTTCGTGCGGGCCTTCGACGAGTCGCCCTGCAGCAACTGGACCTCGGCGGGACGAAAGTAACGCTGGTCGACCTCGACGTACTTCTCCCAATTCAAGTTCATCTTGGAGAACGCCAGCTCGGCGAACTCGCGCACGGAATGGCGCTCATCCATCGAGATGACGAAGTCATCCGGCTCGTCCAGTTGCAGCATCAGCCACATGGCCTCGACGTAGTCCCCGGCGAAGCCCCAGTCGCGCTCCGCATCGAGGTTGCCGAGGTACAGCTTGCGCTGCAGGTCGAGACTGATCCGGGTGGCCGCCCGGGTGATCTTGCGGGTGACGAACGTCTCGCCACGGCGCGGCGACTCGTGGTTGAAGAGGATCCCGTTGGAGGCATGCATGCCGTACGACTCACGATGGTTGACGACTTGCCAGAAGGAGAAGACCTTGGCGACGCCGTAGGGACTGCGGGGATGGAACGGCGTTGTCTCCGTCTGCGGGATCTCGGCGACCGCGCCGTACATCTCCGAGGACGAGGCCTGGTAGAACCGGATCGAGGGGTCGACCATACGAATGGCCTCGAGCAGCCGCAGCGTCCCGACTCCAGTCACATCGGCCGTGTAGACCGGATTGAGAAACGAAACCGCAACGTGAGACTGCGCGCCGAGGTTGTAGACCTCGGTCGGTCGGACCTCGGTGAGGAGGCGCGTCAGAGAGTTGCCGTCGCTGAGGTCACCGTAATGGAGGAACATGCGGGCGTCGGCCTCATGGGCGTCGAGGTACAGGTGGTCGATCCGCTCGGTTCCGAAGGTCGAGGAGCGGCGCACGATGCCGTGGACCTCGTAGCCTTTGTCCAGCAGTAGCTCTGCCAGGTATGAGCCGTCTTGCCCGGTTATCCCGGATATCAGCGCTCGGCGTGTCATACGTTGCGTTTCCCTTTCGAACGGTCATGCGCGGTTTCCCCGGCGAACGGTGCAGGTGTCCCGAATCCGGCAGGAGATAGAAGTGTACCCGGGCCGGGTGGAGCCTCCTCCCTTTGTTCGGCGGGATCGCGGCGCAACGGAGAGATGGCGTGGCGATGATGGCGGTGCTGGTGCTCGCGGGCATCCGGCCGCGGACGCGGATCGCTAGAGCTCGTCGATGGTCGCCGGCCAGTCGCTCTTGAGGAGGCGGCTGAGCGAACGATCGGCCAGGAGTTTCCCGCCGGTCTGGCAAGTCGGGCAGTAGTTGGTTTCGCGTGACGCGTAGACGATTCGTTGCACCGGCGTCGAGCAAACCGGACACGGGTCTCCGTACTTGCCGTGCACCGCCATGTCGGCGTGGAAAGCTGTGACCTTCTCCGGAAACCCGTCTCCCGTCTCGGCGATACGGATGTCCGTCCACCGTGCCATGACATCTCTCGCCGCAGTGAACAGGCGCGATACGTCGTCGTCGCTGAGATTGGTGTTCATCTGCAACGGGCTCAAGCGAGCGGCGTGGAGGATCTCGTCGGCGAAAGCCCCGCCGATACCGGAGATGAACCGGGCGTCGCTCAGGGCGCGTTTCAACGTGTGTCGCTCCGCCAGCAGGGCGCTGCGGAATTCGTCAATGCTGGCCTCGGCGATCTCGATTCCACCCGGGTCGAGCGCTTTGAGCCCGGCATCCCCGACTATCACGTGGACCGAGGCCCGCCGCTTGGTACCGGCCTCGGTCAGGATCACCGTCCCGTCGGGGAAGTCGAATGCCGCCAGCCCATACTTCTTGGGCACGGCTTTGCCCGGCGGGTGCCAGTGGAGTCGCCCGGCGACCATCAGATGGATTACCAAATGGAAGCTGTCCTGGAGGTGGAAGACGATACGTTTCCCGAGACGAGACAGGGATTCGACCCGTTTGCCGAGCACAGTCTCGACTGGCGGGTCGTACGTCTTGAGTAGTGAGAAGGAGGCAATGCGCACCCCGACGAGCGGCTCGCCCACAACCCGGCGCTGCAGCGCCGCTATGTAGGCCTCGATCTCGGGGAGTTCGGGCATCAGCGGAACATGTCCTCGTTGGCCGGGCGCACCAGATCGGTGGCCCGGCCCGATGCCGGCTCCCAGGTGACCCCGCGAACGATGGCCGCCGGGATCCCCTCGCTCTTGCCCATGACGAGGTCGGCGGCGCCGGCGATCTCGTCGACCACGGCGACCTCGCTGACTTCGAGCATCCTTCCGTGCATGTCGGTGGTGCCCCGCAAGTCGTTGATCGCGGCCATACCGGCGACGCCGATGGCAACATCCGTGAGGCCCCGGCGCCACGGCCGGCCGAATGTGTCGGAGATGATCACTGCGAGGGTCGCGCCGCTGAGCGCTTCCAGCCGGCTCTTGATGGTCGCCGCGGACCGGTCTGGACGCTCGGGGAGGAGGACTATCCGGTCGCCCGCGATGTTCGAGCGATCCACGCCGGCATTGGCGCAGATGAACCCGTGGCGGGTTTGAGCTATGACGAGATCTCCGCGCCGCCGCACCACCGCGGCCGCCTCGTCGAGGACCGCCCGTCGGTAGTCGGCGTCGGTGAGCGCGGCGGCGACTCTGCCTTCGGCCTTCGAGACGATCTTGTGGGTGACCACGAGGATGTCGCCGTCGGCGATCTCTACCGGCCCGATCTCGATGGCGTCCCAGAGCAGCTGAGCTACATCGTCGCCGGTCACGACCTCGCCGATCCCCTCGACCGGGAACATCTCTACGGGGCTGGCCAGGATTCCTCCCTCACTGGAACGCGCACTGGAATCTACCGATGGCGCCGACGCTACCGGGTCGCCGGCCCGGTGACGTGATCGAGAATCGCGGTCGCCAGGCGGCCGGCGGCTCCGGCTTCTGCGATCGAAGTGTCGGCTTCGATCACCGCGACTCCGAGTTCCCTCAAGCCTTCCGTCTCGGAGGAATCGGACCGGTCGACGACGATGTGCGTGAGAGCGCCGTCGTAGGCCGCCACGATGCCGGAGTTGGTCGGAGGGAGGCCCAAGCCTTCCATGACTTGGACGAGCGGGCCTTTGAAGGCGCGCCCGCCGATCAAGGGCGAGACGGCGACAACGGAAGGATGCGCCTGCACTGCCGCCCGCAGCTCGTCCATGGCGAGAATCGGCCAGATCGAGAGCGGGGGATTGGAGGGAGCGATGATGACCAACTCGGCGGCTTGCACTGCTGCCACGGCCCCGGGTGCCGGGCGGGCGGTTCCGGCCCCGCGGAACTCGA
>CAMYJM010000262.1 GCA_947258635.1 uncultured Acidimicrobiaceae bacterium | reverse complement strand
TGCCGTCGCCGCCGGAACGAGACGACCGCCGCGCCGAGTACTACGGAGACATCCCCGCCGACGTCGCCGCCGACAACCTGTCCCCCGCCGAGCTGTATGACGCCCTCAACGCCCGCATTTCCGAAGCCGGCGGACTGACAATCGCCTCGCGTTTCCCCGATCGGCTGGAGGCTCTCGAGTCGTTTCACCGACGTTCGCTGGAGGCAGCCGGGCTGGAATCGACACTCATCCTCGAGGACGCCAAGTACGACCGCTCGCGGGCCCACCTGTACACCTGGGTGGATCTCCATCCGGACCGGATGCTCCACTGCATCTACACGGGAACGCTGATCGCACCCGAGCAGCTCTTGCTGAAGGATTTGATAACCGGCCTGGACATGGCCGACGAGTTGCCGCGGCGTTTCCGCAACAACCAGTTTCTCAACTGCGAGCACGTCGTGCCCCAGTCGTGGTTCAAACACGAGCCGGTGGCGCGAGCCGATCTGCACCACCTCTTCACCTCACATGGCACCGCCAACAACTACCGCAGTGACTCGGTGTTCAGCGACCTGACCAGTGAGGCGACCGCCGTCGCCGGGCCGCAGAACCTACCGGAGTACATCGCGAAGGCCGGGTTGAAGGCCCCGGGGCCCAAGCGCTTCGAACCGTTCACCTCGAAGCCCGTCGTGGCGCGAGCCACGTTGTACTTCCTTGTCGCCCACCAGGGGAAGATCGACGAATCCCGGATCGATCAGGCCCAGATCGACCTACTCATCGGCTGGTCGAAGCAGTCCCCGCCGAGCGACTACGAGCTGCACCGCAACGAGTCGATCGCCGAGGCCCAGGGCAACCGCAATCCGCTGATCGACTTCCCGGAATGGGTCGACTGCATCGACTTCAAGAAGGGGCTCGCACCAACCGGCTAGCGGGACCGCATCCCGTTGCGCCGTGAAATGCTCTATTGACGGCGGGCCGGGCCGCCCTCTCGTCACAGCCCGAGCTCCCGGGGCGCGAGAGAATCAATCAGACTGCGCGTAACAGAATCCAGTCGCGATCCGTCTCCCTTCCGACACCGTCACATATCGGAAGGAACCAGGAGCAGTGTGGCCCAAGACGACACTATCGAGCACTTCTACCGGGAGCATGCGTCGTCCGTATATGCGTTTCTCGTCTCGCTCTCGCGGGATCGCACCTGGGCAGAGGACCTGATGCACGACACATTTGCCAAGGCGACGCTCGCCATGGGCGGCTATCGCGGGGGAAGCCCCAAGGCATGGCTGTTCGCCATCGCCCGCAACGTCTTCCTCGACGACGTGCGGCGGCGCCGTCCCATCCCCACCGAATCCATGGAGTACCCCGGGGGCGCCGAGAGCGACGTCACCGAGCGCGACGCCATCGAACGTACGCTGCTGGCTCTGCCTGCCAGGCAACGCCAGGCCCTCGTCCTCTCCGACCACGCCGGATTCAGTCCCGCAGAAGTCGGCGACACCCTCGGCGTTACCGCCGGCGCTGCCCGGGTCCTGATCCACCGGGCCCGACACACCTTCCGCACCCTGTATGAAAAGGACAACCAATGACACACGACGAGCTCCAGGACCTCCTCGAGGGTTACGTCGACGAGACACTCGACCGCAGCACCCGGGCGGAAGTGGAACGGCACCTCGCGGGATGCGACGAATGCCGGGCCATCCTCGACGGGGTGCCGGCTGTGCAGCTCGGCAAGATCGAGCCGAGCGGATTCGACGACAAGGCGATGCGCCGGGCGGTGCGAACCACACTGCTGCGCCTGGCCTTCAACGTCGTCGGCGTGGTCGTCATAGGGTGGCTTACGCTCACCCTGCTGGGATACCTGGTGCTGCAACCTTTGGTCGTCGACCGCGGCGGACGAGCGGCGGCGGCAACCCAGGCGACGCAGGACCTGGCGGTGATGTTCAACCCCGGAGCCTCGCTGGCAAGCGCCGAGCACAGCTCCGGCATCATCCGCCGCACCGCGGAGGCCACCGTTGTCATCCCCGTCGGGAGTCGGCTGGTTGAAATGGGCACGATCAAGACCAGAATCGGACCTTGGTCGATCGGCGCAGCCGACGGGGGGAACGTCTTCCCCTACCTCTCGAGCGACTACCTGGGCGAGGCCTCCACCGTATTGACCGCCGTCGGCGACGGCACGGTGGCGCTCGTCGAGCTGCAATTCGACCAACCCATCTCGGTGGAGAGAGCGCAGCAGCTCGCCGACTCCCCCATCGACGTCAGAGTGGTCTGGGCCGGCTTCGTGCTCGGAGACGGCGAGCAGACGGGCCTGGGGATCGAGCCGGGAGGAACCGTCGGGTACGGAACCTGCGACCTGAGGGAGACCGATCCAGGCTTGCTCGGAGCCGCCAGCGCCGGCTACGGAAAAGCGCCGTTCACGCTCGAGCCGTCGATCTCCAGGGCACTGGACGCCACCCGGGCCGCCATCGACAACCTGGTCGACCACGGCAATGTCGTCGGTGCGATCGATCCCCTCGTGACCCGGGACTCGGTTGTCGCCGCCCGCGACTACCTGGCCGGCCACTCCGAAGTCCGGACACTCGTGGTGACCGGGCCGACACCGGACGTGTTGCGTTTCCTCGACGAGGTAGACGGGGCCACCGCGGTCGTACGCGGAATCGATTTCACGAATTGGTATCAACCACTGTGCGGAAAGTGACAAGCATGAGCATTCACCAAGACATCATCAAGAACCGGCGCCTGGTGAAGGCGGGCATCGTGCTCGGATACGCCGGAGCCGTCGCCCTCACCATCATCCGGTTTGCCAACACCGACCCGGCAACCATCGGCGAGAGCTTCGGCTCACTGGCCCTGGGCCTGGCGCTGGCCACACCTGCGACCCTCGCCACCCTCTCGCTCGATCGACGGCCGACGCTGCTGCCGGCCGCCGCTATCGCCGCAGTCGTAACGACGGTTGCCGCAACGGTCCTACTCCCTTTCGCGCTCATCACGGCGTTCATCTGGTACCGGGCGTGGACCGAACGACCGGTGGCGGCAACGACATCGGCTACCCGCAAGGTCGCACGGCTTGGGCTCGGGCTCATGCTCCTCATCTCGATGCTCACGCTCTTTGTTCACGTCGACCCAGTATGCATCCAGCGGTTGGCAGACGGAACGGAACGGAGGGTCGAGGCAACATCGCGTGGCTTCGATAGCGGATGGGCCTTCGGCTCGGTCGGCACCACCTCCTCCCACAGCTCGATCGGCGTCGACGTGCCGGAGGAAGTCTGCACCTCCGACACCATCGTGCTCGGAGAAGCGCTCGCCTCCCTGGCCCTGATCGCAATCGTGCTCGAAATGGGCCGCCGCTGGCCGCAGGGTCTCCGCACGGCAGATGGTGCGGCACCGGCCGACGCGGCTCAGGATCCCGGGCTGCTGTCCGCCGAGACCACATAGCCGGGTCACCGCCGGGGAGGCTCGAGCGAGAACCGCGGTGCCGCGGAAAGACACCTTCAACGATTCTCCCGACACTCTGCGTATTCGCGGAGTACCGTGTAGTCGTACTTGTCCGTGAGGAAGAGGGAGAGGACTAGCACATGTCATCCAGATTCCGGTTGGCGTTGATCGCCGCCGTAATGATCGTCTCGAGCCTGCCGGCGATAGCAACCGCCGGGCCGCAGGCTTGCGACGTCAGAGTGAACAACACCGTCGACAAGCTCCTCGAGTGTGTGACGCTCGATGGGGTCAGAGCCCACCAAGCTGCATTCCAAGCCGCGGCCGACGCCAATGGCGGCAACCGCGCCGCCGGACTTCCCGGCTACGACGCCAGCGTCGATTACATCGTTGAGACGCTGGAAGCCGCCGGATACGACGTCGAGCTGGACCCGTTCGACTTCACCTTCCTGGCGTTGCCAACGATCACTGTCGATGGCGTTGAGCTGGAGACCGGCTCGTTCAGCGGCACCGGCTCCGGAAGCGTCACCGGCACCGTCATTCCGGTCGATCTTGCTCTCGCCGACCCGAGCACCTCGACCAGCGGTTGTGAAGTCGCCGACTTCTCCGGCCTCGACTTCAGCGGCCCTGCCGACATCGCGCTGATGCAGCGCGGGGCTTGCTTCTTCTCGACAAAGGCCGTGAACGCGGAGGCCGCCGGCGCTGAAGCGGCGATCATCTTCAATCAGGGCAACTCCCCGACGCGGCTCGGCCCGGTGAGCGGTAACGCCACGGCTTTGCCCGACGGCTCACCGAGCAATATCGGCATCCCCCTCGTCGGCGCCAGCTTCCCCGATGGGGTCGCCCTCGCCGCGGGAGGCGCCACCGTCGTCGTCACGGTTGACCCGCCGGTAGAGACAGTTCAGTACAACGTGATCGCGGAGCTGCCCGGCAAGAACGACAACAATGTCGTGATGGCTGGCGCCCACCTCGACTCGCGTCAAGAGGGGCCCGGCGTCCAGGACAACGGCACCGGCAGTGCGGCGATTCTCGAAGCCGCGGTCCAGATGGCGAAGGTCAAGCCCCGCAACACCGTGCGTTTCGCGTGGTGGGGCGCTGAGGAATCCGGGCTGATCGGCTCGACGGCCTACGTCAATGGCCTCAGCCAGGAGGAGATAGACCGGATCGCGCTGTATCTGAACTTCGACATGATCGGATCGCCGAACTTCGTCTACTTCGTGTACGACGGTGACGACTCCGACGGGGTCGGCGCCGGCCCGGGACCCGAAGGTTCCGCCCAGATCGAGGCGTTCTT
>CAMYJM010000261.1 GCA_947258635.1 uncultured Acidimicrobiaceae bacterium | reverse complement strand
GGACCGGCGACCGCCAGCGGACTGCAGTGGTGGACCGGAAGCAGCCGGGACGACGCCGCGGAGACGATGAGGGCATTGGCGCCCGAACTGGCCACCATCGATGTCGGCGGCCACGAGGCGCTGATGCTGGCCGCCGACCTGGAAGCCGCTTTGCAGTCGTCGCCGCCGCGCGGGTTGGTACTGCTACCCCCCGAAGACGTGTACATCAACCGCATTTGCGGCCCGCTGCTCGCTCCCGACCCCGACCTGCACAGCCGGATCTACCCGAGGGCGCCGTTGCCGGGAGTGCTCGTCCGCGACGGCGAAATCGCCGCGACCTGGCGGCGCCGCGATCGGCATCTCACCTTCGCGCCGTTTCCCGGTCATGAGGTGGCGGACCTCGCCGAAGCGGTAGCCGAGGCAGCCGCCGCACTGCCTCTACCGGGCGCCCCGGAGAACACCATCGTCGACTGGGACCTGTACTGAGCTGCGGCTGCCAGGCCGCCCAACTCGAGCGACCGACGCCGGGCCCGACCTCGACCGGCCGTCGAGGCGTTACGATCTCGACATGGACACTCCCCTGGCTCTGATCAGGATCAAGAACACCAACGTCATGGCGGTGCACGGCGACCTGACCAGGCAACCGGTTGCAGCCGTGGTCAACGCCGCGAACGAGAGCCTGCAGCACGGCGGCGGCGTCGCCCAGGCCATCGTTCGCACGGGCGGCCGGGTCATCCAAGAGGAATCGGACGCGTGGGTGCGCCAGCATGGCCCCGTAGGCCGTGGCCAGGCGGCGGTGACGACCGGCGGCATGCTGGTGGCGTCCCATGTCATCCACGTTGTCGGACCTCGCTATCGCGAAGGCCAGGACAACGCGGCAATGTTGCGTGATGCTGCCTGCGCAGCCCTCGAAGCGGCGGAAGCCCACGCTCTCGAGTCGATCGCATTCCCGGCGATATCGGCCGGGATCTTTGGCTATCCGCCCCAAGAGGCGACTGCGATCATTGCCGAGGCAGTGACGGGTTGGCTGGACACCAACGACACCGAACTGGCAGAGGTCCGCCTCGTCGGGTTCGGCGAAGCCATCGCTGGGATGTTCGCCCGGGCACTGACGCCCGATGCAGCCGCTTAGCCCGGCCTAGTTCTCCGGGTAATAGCCGGTCGTGCCGTCGATCAGCTCACGGACGATGTCGGCGTGCCCGGCGTGGCGCCCGGTTTCGTCGATCATGTGGACGAGCACCCAGCGCAAGGAACGTGGCCCCAATCGTCTCGTGATCCTCGACACGGAAGTCGGCATCGGGATCCTCTTCGCTCCACGGGTAATCGAGCTTCTCCCCGCCGATGAAGTCGACGAACCACCACCGTTCCACCCAGGCGAGGTGCTTGACAATCCCGAGCAGGCTGGTGCCCGAGGGCACCATCGGGCGCGATGCCTGCTCCCTGTCGAGGCCGTCGAGTTTCCACAGCATCACGGCCCGCAGCTCGTTGAGCACGCCAACCAGCGTTTCCTTCTCGGTGACGGTCTTCGGGGTCTTCTCAAATGGGAGCATCTCCGGAGGGTACAGGGCTGGTGAGACGGGTTTCTCATCGCAGCGCAGCGCCCTCGGGCCGGGGCTGCATTCGCCAAGGTGACCGGTAGCATCGCCGGGTGCAAGTCAACCCGCCGGGCCAACTCCGGCCGTTTCGAGCAGCCCTGCTGTCAGCCCTCGTTCCGGGAACCGGGCAGATCTACGCCGGGGCGCGGCGCCGCGGTTGGGTGATGATCGCCATCGACGGCATTCTCGTCGTGGCCCTCCTGGTCTACGTCCTGCGCGGCGAGCTCGAGATCGCCAAGGACTGGGTCCGACCCGGCGCCCTGGCGGTGATGATGCTCGCCAACCTCGGAGTCTTCTCCTATCGCCTCATTGCCTCGCGGGATGCCTATTACCTGGCGGGAGGCATCCCGCGCCAGCGCGCCTCAACCCAATTGACAGCGGGCCTTGGCGTTCTGCTCGCGCTGATCATCCCGCATGTCGTTTTCGGCTACTACGACGCGGTCCAGTACAACCTGATAACGACGGTATTCCAGGACGAAGACGTGGCCGCGTCCGATCCGCCATCGACAACATCGGGAGCGACGGTCCTCGGCGGGACGATCACGGTGCCGGCCACGACGACGGCCGGGCCACCGCCGCGGGCGATCTGGGATGGCCTCGACAGGCTCAACCTCTTGCTGCTCGGCGGAGATGCCGGGGCGGGCCGTACCGGCATCCGCACCGACACGATGATCGTCGTCAGCATCGACCCAGCCAGCGGCGACATTGCGATGTTCAGCGTGCCCCGCAACTTCGTGCGGGTACCGCTGCCGCCGGGCCACGGAATCTGGGACTGCAACTGTTTCCCCAAACTGCTCAACGATCTGTACATCGAAGGTGCCCAGCGACCGGACGCTTTCCCCGGTCCCGGAGCCCCGGAGGTCAACGCGGTGAAGGGCGGGATCGGGGAACTGCTCGGAATCCCCATCCACTACTACGTGCTGGTGACATTGGACAGCTTCGTCGGAATCGTGGATGCGCTCGGCGGCGTCGAGATGGACGTGCCGTTCCGTATCGTGGACGAGATCTACCCCCACGAGGACGGGATCACGATCGAATCAGTCGTAATCGAGCCGGGCCTCCAGAAGCTCGACGGCCATTTCGCTTTGGCGTACGCCAGGATCCGCCGCCATGCCGACGACTACGCCCGGATGAACCGGCAGCGGTGCGTTCTCGAGGCACTGGTGAAGCAATCGAACCCGGCCGAGATGGTGCGGGCCTACCCGCGCATCGCATCGGTGCTCGAAGCGACCCTCCTCACCGACATTCCCATTTCGCGTCTGCCCGACTTCATCGACCTGCTGCCCAAGGTCGACACCGAGCGGATCACGACGATCCGGTTCATCCCGCCCACTTACGTTGCGGGCCAAGACGAACGCGGCAAGGACATTCCCGACGTCGAGCTAATCCGCCGCGACGTCCAGGTGGCGCTCACCAACCCGGCCGCGGTGGCGGTCTCCGAACTCGGCCTGGAAGCGCTCGACGAGACGTGCAGCTAGTCGAGCCGCCCCGATCGACAGACGCGGGCCCGGAATCCTCCGGATGGTCGGGCTGCAAGCTACTCCTAACTCAGACCGAGGGCGATCGGCTCCGCGACGGATCCGGCTCGTCGGACTGGTGCCTTCCCATGGAGTTTGCCCTCAGCTTTGTCGCTTTTCCCTGGCATCGACGGCTCGCCGGTTTGAAGCGAGAATCATTGATCCGGCGCGCGAGCTGGCTAGTCATTGCGTCGCTTTCCTCACGGTTGCAGGCAACCGGCGAGCACGGTGGAGGCAACGTGAGTTGCGCCTGAGCTAGGACGGCCTTTTCCGGGCTTCAGTGGGTCTGGGTGGGTGCCGATATTCGCCTTGAAACGTGAAGGAGTTGGAACTGACTTCCGCGCCGAGCGCCAAAGCTAAGCGGTCGGGCCGACGCGTTCAACGCGTCTGGATCCTGGTTGCCGTTATCTGGCTCGTGGGAGCCGCGCTCGCCCTGATCGTTGCCGACTGGCGCCCACTCATTGCCGACGTCTCCATCCCCTGGCCGGCTCTCGTCGTCCTGTTCGCAGTGGCCGAGCGAGCCGTGTTCCACCTCCGCTTCCGCAAGGACGCCCATTCCTTCTCGCTGAGCGAGATACCACTGATCATTGCACTGTTCGTTGCGTCACCGCTGGCCGCAATCTCGGCTCAGTTCACGGCCAACGCCGTCGTGCTGATCCATCGTCGCCAGCAGCCGGTCAAGCTCGCATTCAACCTCGGACAGTTCGTGGTGCAGACGTCGCTGGCGATCGTCGTGTTTCGGCCGATCGCGGCGTTGGGAGATCCGATAGGACCATCCGGATGGCTCGCGGCCATCGTCGCGGCTCTCGTCGCGCTGGGAGCGGCCGAAGCCATGATCAACTCGGTGATCCGGCTCTCCGGGGGGCGGCTCTCGTTCAAGGAAACCTTCGAGGTGCTGGCGCTCACCTCACTCGCCACCGTGATGAACACGGCGACCGCCCTCATCGGCGTCGTGCTGTTGAAGAAGTTCCCGGCGGCGGCATGGCTGACGGCCGTGCCGCCTGTGATTCTGTATGTCGCCTACCGCGCCTACGTCAACCAGCGCGAAGAAAGCGACCGTCTCGGTTCCCTCTACGAGGCGACCAGAGCGCTCCATGCCTCCCCTCAGATCGAATCTGCGCTGAGCGCGGCCGTCTCGAGTGCCCGCAGCATGGTCGACGCCGAGTATGCCGAAGCCTTCCTCTTCCCCATCGACGGCAGCCAAGCATACGTAACGTCGATCGGTCCCGGAGATCAGATTCGGGTCATGGAGGCGGCCTCGAGTCTCGAGATCGACTCAGTCACGACGATCACGAAAGCGGCCCGGAACGGGCTGCTGGCCGGACCGTTGGGACATCCAATCTCGGACCAGCATCTGGTGATCGACCAGGCGATCGTCGCTCCGATGCACAGCGGCAACGAGGTCGTCGGCATCCTGATGACGGCCAACCGACTAGACGACGTTTCCCGGTTTGTCATTGAGGATGTCGGCTTGGTCGAAACCCTCGCCGGCCAGGTCGCGGTGTCGCTGGAGAACGGCAGGTTGGGCGAATCGCTGGCACAGATCACATCCCTCAAGGAGCAGCTCGAGGAGCTGGTCCGCTCCAAGGACGAGTTCGTCGCATCGGTGAGTCACGAGCTGCGGACGCCTCTGACCGCGGTCGCCGGCCTGGCCGACGAGTTGCGCCAGGCCCCCGACGCTTACAGCGAATCGGAGACCCGGGAGTTCATCCGGCTCATCGCGGAACAGAGCCATGAGCTGGCGGGAATCGTGGAAGACCTCCTCGTGGCCGGTCGGGCCGAGATGGGGATGCAGAGCCTCGAGATCCAGGAATTCGACATCCTCACGCAGGCCCGCGAGGTGGTCGCCAACGCCGGCCGTTCAGGCGTCCGAGCCGAGGTGAAGGGCCCGGAGGGGATCGACCTCGTCGTGGCAACGGGAGATCCGCTGCGCGTCCGCCAGATACTGCGGAATCTGCTGACCAACGCCGCTCGGTACGGCGGAGAAAGAGTCACCGTCGAGGCGGGAGCGGCCGCAGGTGCCGCCTGGATCGCCGTGTCCGACAACGGTGACGGAGTACCCGACACAGACGCGGAACGCATATTCGATTCCTATGAGAGGTCGGCAAATGCCGTCCAGCAACCCAAGTCGGTGGGTCTCGGGCTGTCCGTGTCCCGGAAACTGGCTCGCCTCATGGGCGGCGACATCGTCTACTCACGCCAGGACGGCTGGACCCGGTTCGAGTTGAAGCTGCCGTGCCCGGCCGTCCCCCGCGCCAAGGCCTCGACGGGCTGACCGCGCCGCCACGCGTCCATTACCCATGCAGCCGTCCATCGGCATCGAGCAACTGGAGATCCTCGAAGCTGCCGATATGCTCGCCATCGATGAATATCTGCGGGAGTGCTCGGGTGCGCGGCAGCCGCCTGGCGAACTCGGCGCGGTGCTCGGCCTCGGTGAGGTCAAACTCGACGAAGGTCAATCCGCGTGCTTCGAACAATCCACGAGCCTGGGCGCAGTAGGCGCAACCCGGCCCCGAGAACATCTCGATCTGGGGCGCCGGGCCGGCGTCAGGCTCGTCGCGGCCCGCCACCATCAGCCGGGATGGTCCACGTGCAGGATCGGTTCGCCGCCGAGAAAGACGGGCTCTAGTACCACGCCGAGCGCGTCGCCGAACTTGCTGATCGCGATGTACTGCGTGATCACGTAGACCGCCTCGACGAGCTGCGCCTCTGAGTAATGCTCGTGCAACCTGTCCCACAGGCTCTTCGGAACCCGGTTGGCGTCGACACCTATCTGCACTGTCAGATCGAGCAGGGCCACATCGAGCGCCGCGATCTTCTCGGCGCTGATCCCAAGTCGCTGCGACACGGCCTCGTGTTGGACAACGCAGTACTGGCATTCGTTGCGGTGGGTCGCCTTCAGGATCAGCAGCTCCTTCGTCACCCACGGCAGCTCGGCGTCCTGAAGCATTTCCATCACCGACTCGGTGAAGATCGCGCCGAGCTTCGGCGTGTGCCCGAAAACCTTGAAGATGTTCAGCAGCATCTCAAAGCGTTCCTCGGCGTCATCGTAGAAGCTGTGGGTCAGTTCATCGGCGTGCTCTCGTTCAACATACGAAACCGACATACAGTCTCCTCTCTCGTCGAGGCGCGGCCGGGAGGCTCGCCTCTCAATGTGTCACACCGAGCCGGCCACCGGGTCGACCGTCGACCGCAGTGATTCCAGATTCGCGCCAGCTTGGGCCTTCGTGTGCAGGCCGCTGGGCATATTAGGATCGATCGGTCCATTCTCGATGCACATTGACGGCATCACGACGATTGGCGATTGCCGGTGCGGCCGAATCGTTGCTCCCTTCAGTCAAAACGATTGCGCCGCTGCGATTGGCTGTAGGCGCCGCCGGTTTCGACCGATCAACTCCTGATGGCCGGACGACTGCCGATTCGATGAGCGCGCCCCCGACGACTCGCCGCCGCGTGCTCGCGGTGGACGACGACCGGGTGTTGCGCGCCGTCATCACTCGCGTCCTGCGCGCCGCCGGAATCGACGTCCTCGCCGTCGAAGTGGACGATGCACTGCGGTTGCTCGAAGACAACGAATTCGACCTGGTCATCTGTGACCGATCGATGCCCGGCGTGAGCGGCGAGGAATTCCTCGACGTGGTTCGCAGCGACCATCGGTACGATTTCACGCCGTTCCTGTTCTTGACCGTGTCCGACCAGATCGGCGACATCGTTCACGGGTTTGATGCAGGCGCCGACGACTACATCATCAAGCCCTTCGACCACGCCGAGCTCGTCGCTCGCGTCGCCAATCGCTTGGATCGGGCCGAACAAGCCCGCCGCCGCCAGCATGAGCTGGTGGACGTCGAGACTTTCGCCTTCGAAGTGGAACGCGAATTGAACCGAGCCAGGCGGGGAGGCGCCAGCGGAGTGCTCGCCGTTGTGAACATCCCCAGCCTGAAGGCCGTCGAGGCCACCCTTGGCGACCGGGAACGCCGTCGAGTCCTCGAGACGATTGCGGCGGCCATGGGCGAATCGGCAGAGACCCTCGACATCGTGGGCGCCTCCCGCGTCGGCGACCTCGCCATCTTGTTGCCGGACGTTAAGGTCCGCGATGCGGCCAACCGGTTGCGGGTGATGGCCACGCGGGCCGCCTCGATGGTGACGCAAGCCCGGGGACAGGCGATTCGCCCCGTACCGATGATCGGCTTCACCGAGTTCGAGAGCAAGCGTGTCGAGTCGAGCGAGACGGTGTTCGCCCACGCCGCGGCGGCGGCAGCCGAGGCCGAAGGCACCCAGGACCTGCAGCCCCGCCGCTGGCTTCCGCCGGATCCGAGCGGAGAGACCGAGAAGACCGACCATCATCCGTCGCGCGACCTGCTGCAGGTCCTGTCGACGTTCGCCATGGGCGTCGTGCTCCCCTTCCTGATCTACCTGATCCTCGACACTCTGGGACTTGACGTGTCGTGGCCGGTCTACCTCTCAGTCGTCGTCGCCCTGGTGTCAACTGCCGTGCTGATCTGGCTCGAGGGCCTGTTCGCCGGCCGGCACGAGGGGGCACCGCCCGTCGCCGGCGCCGCCGAGCCACCGGCTTCGGCAATCATCTGCGCATACATGCCCAACGAGGCGGCCACGATCGTGGAAACGATCGAGCACTTCATGACGGTCGACTACCAGGCGGGCCTGCAGGTCATCCTCGCCTACAACACGCCGCACGATCTTCCGGTTGAAGCAGAACTGCAGTCGATAGCCGATAGGCATCCGAACCTCCTGCTCCTCAAGGTGGCCAATTCCAACTCGAAGGCACAGAACCTCAACGCGGCCCTAGCCCGAGCCACGGGTGACTTCATCGGGGTGTTCGACGCCGACCATCACCCGGACCCGGACTCCTTCCATCGCGCCTGGCGGTGGTTGTCGAACGGCTACGACGTCGTCCAAGGCCACTGCCTCGTGCGCAACCCGGATGAAACGTTCCTGGCGAGAATGGTGGCCATCGAGTTCGAGACGATCTATGCCGTGGCGCACCCGGGCCGGTGGATGCGAGACGGGTTCGGCATCTTCGGCGGGTCGAACGGCTATTGGAGGACCGAGGCGCTCCACATGACCCGGATGCGAGGCTCGATGCTCACCGAAGACATCGATGCTTCGATGCGGGTGCTGGAAGCAGGCGGCCAGATAGCCTCCGATCCGGATCTGATCAGTCGCGAGTTGGCAACGACCACGATCAGGCAGATCTGGAATCAGCGGTTGCGATGGGCGCAGGGGTGGACGCAGGTTTCGCTGCGCCACCTCTGGCAGATGCTCCGACTCCCCCACTTCAACTCCCGTCAGAAGTTTGGAGTCTTCGCCCTGCTGTTCCAGCGGGAGATCTATCCCTGGATCTCGTTTCAGATCTTCCCGCTGCTCCTCTTCTGGTGGGTGCGCGGCGACGTGATCGATTGGGTGGTGCCGATATTCGTCGCCACCTCGATCTTTGCGACATCGGTGGGTCCCGGTCGGGTGCTCATCGCCTACCGGCTCTGTCACCCCAGCTTGAAACGCAAGTGGTGGTTCCTGCAATACGGGGTCTTCTCGATCCTCCTCTACACCGAGG
>CAMYJM010000260.1 GCA_947258635.1 uncultured Acidimicrobiaceae bacterium | reverse complement strand
ACACCGCAGAAGTGGCCCAGTTGCGCCGTCAGGTGGCACAACTACGCACGGCTCTGACGGACATCCACCAGCGGTTCAGCGATGTGTCCAGCCTCTCTGCCGAGGAGTTGGAGCTGGCGGCCTCGCTCGTCGCCGCCGACCTGGATGGTGGCGATATCGTCGATCTGACGTCGGAAGCGGCGATCGATGTGCCCGACTCCAACGGGAGCTCCGACGATGCCGACGCCAGCCTGACTGTGAAGAGCAAATGGGCGGAGATACAACCGATTCACGCCGCCCCCCATGCGGACCTCGAGCCGGCGTCCGTCGGCGCCGAGGAGCCGGTGGCCGCTCCCGCTGCCCCCCGGCCGACCTGGAGGGACACCCTCGACAACACCCGCAAGCCCCAAGCCGGCGGAGAAGATGACACCGAAGATTCGCCGGTCGTCGGCTTCTACGAGCGGCGCCTCGCCGGGCTGCGAGCGCGGCTCAAGGACGCCGGCCCCAGAGACAGCTAGTTTCGCTCGACGAGAAGCCGCACCACGTGCCCGTCGATCTCCACCGGAGAGCCGGCACCGTCTTCCAGGTCGTACAGTCTGGCGGCCAACGTCTCTTCTGCAATGAGCGCGGAGTGCGTGGCAATTGCGGCGGCCAACTCGGCGTCCGCGACCGAATAGCCGACTGTGACGCGATCGGCTACGTCGAATCCGCTCTCCCGCCGCAGCCCCTGCACACGGTTGATGAACTCGCGTGCCAAGCCCTCGGCGGCCAACTCGGGAGAGATTGCCGAATCGAGCACGATGGTGAGACCACCGTCGCTGGCGACGCCGATCCCCGGGCGCGGGTGCCGCATCACCGCGATGTCGTCGATCGCGAGGTCCTCACCTGCCACAACTAGGCGGCCCGTCTCCAGCAAACCGGTGATCTCGTCGTGGTCCAAAGCCTCGAGAGCCGACGCGATTTCCTTCACCCGGGCTCCGAATCGGGGGCCGAGTGTCCTGTAGTTCGCTTTGGCCGAAAGGTGAACCAGGTCGCGATCGTCCTTCTCCACCGTGACCTGCTTCACGTTGAGCTCCTCGGCGATCAATGCGGTATGGGAGGCGACGGCCGCTGCCGTCGCCGGGTCGTCCGTCACGACGGTGAGCGTGCTCAGCGGCTGGCGCACCCGCACGTGTTCCTGTTTGCGGAGCCCCCGGCCGAGATTCACGACGGTGCGCACGACACCCATGGCATCCTCGAGCCCCTCGTCGATCACGTCCGGATCCGCCACCGGGTAATCGGTGTGATGCACGCTCTTCGGAGCGTCGCCGTCGACCGGACGCACCAGGTGCTGGTAGATCTGTTCCGTGATGAACGGCAGGACGGGTGCGGCGACACCGGAGAACGTGACCAGCACCTCGTACAGTGTGGCGAAGGCGGAGAGCTTGTCTTCTGCTCCCGTGGCGCCGCGGCGTGCCCAGAAGCGGCGCCGCGATCGGCGGATGTACCAATTGGTGAGATCGTCGATGAAGCCCAAGATCGGGGGGACGACTGCATACAGCCGGTAGTGCTCCATCTCCCGGTTGACATCGCGGATCAAGCTCTGAAGGACCGAGACGATCCACCTGTCCAGCTCGGGGCTCTCCGCGACCGGTGGCGCCGATTCGAGGTCGGCTCCGGTGATCCCGTCGGCCTCGGCATACGTTGTGAAGAACGAGAACGCATTCCAGTACGGCAGCAGCACGGTGCGAACGACGTCGCGCACTCCCTGCTCCGAGAATCGCAGCGGTTCGGCCCGCAAGACCGGCGAGTTGATCAAGTAGGCGCGCAAGGCATCGGCTCCGGATCCGTCGAAGATGACCTCCGGGTCCGGGTAGTTCTTCAGCGACTTCGACATCTTGCGACCGTCCTCGGAGAGGATCATTCCGTTGACCACGCAGTTCTTGAATGGGACGTCGTCGAATAGGGCGGCGGCCAGCACGACCAGCGTGTAGAACCAGCCCCGGGTTTGATCGAGGCCTTCGGCGATGAAGTCGGCCGGGAACGTCTTGTGGAAGCGTTCCTCGTTGGCGAACGGATAGTGCATCTTCCCGTACGGCATCGAGCCGGATTCGAACCACACGTCGAGCACTTCGGGGACCCGCCTCATCTCGCCGGAGCACTCCGCGCATGGGATGGTCACCTCGTCGACGATGTGTTTGTGCAGATCGTCCAGCCAAACGCCGGAGAGGTCGGCCAGTTCGCGACGGGAGCCGATGCACACCCGGGCGTCGCAGTCGGCACACACCCACACCGGAATGCAGCTGCCCCAGAAGCGATTGCGGCTCACCGCCCAGTCCCTGGCATCGCGCAACCAGTTGCCGAACCGCCGTTCGCCGACGTAGTCCGGGACCCACCAGATTCGGGAGTTGAGATCAGCCATGCGGTCCCTGAAGGATTCGACCTTCACGTACCAGCTCGGGATTGCCTTGTATATCAGGGGAGTGTCGGTCCGCCAGCAGAACGGATAGGAGTGCACGACGGTGCCCGACCTCATGAGAAGGCCCTGTTCGCGCAGCATCGTGACGAGTTCCTCATCGGCGTCCTTCACGAACACGCCGGCTACTTCGGGCACCGCATCTGTGAAACGGGCCTCGAGATCGACCGGATCTACGAAGGCGTCGATCGCGGCGGTCTGGAACGCTACGAAGTCCGCCTCGCCGTAGGCGGGCGCCATGTGCACGAGTCCGGTGCCCTCCTCAGTGGTCACGTCGGTCGAGGAAATGGCGACGAAGGCGCCCCGCTCGCGTTCGGCGGCGAAGTAGTTGAACGGCGGTTCGTACGGCGTCCCGATCAGTTCGGCTCCCGTGGCGGTGCCAACCACGTCGATTTCGTCTTCCCGCCACATCGATTCGAGCCGGCTCTCTGCGATCCAGTAATGGTCGGCTCCGTGCGCCACCCGGACGTACCGGATGTCGTCGCCTACGGCGATCGCCAGGTTGCCGGGGAGAGTCCAGGGAGTGGTAGTCCAGATCAGCAACCAGTCGCCCGCAGCCACGGGTCCATGGGCCGCCGTTGTCCGCAGCCGGACGGTGATCGACGGATCCTCGACGTCCTTGTATCCGCCGAGGTTGAGCTCGAAGTTGGAGAGCGGCGTGCCCGCCCCCCATGAGTACGGCACGACCTTGAAGTCCTGATACACCAGGCCCCGGTCCCACAGGCCGCGGAACACCCACCACACCGACTCCATGAAGTCGACGTCGAGCGTCTTGTAGTCGTTCTCGAAGTCGATCCAGCGGCCGAGGCGGCGCGTCACGTACTCCCAGCGCTCGGTGTTCGCCTGCACCTTCTTCCGACACGCTTCGTTGAATCGGGCGATCCCGTACTCCTCGATCTGGCGGGGGCCCGACAAGCCGAGCTCCTTCTGGACCTCCATCTCGATGGGGAGCCCGTGGGTGTCCCACCCGAAGCGACGCTCGACTCGGTGGCCTCGCATCGTCCAGTAGCGGGGCACGATGTCTTTGATGACACCGGCCAGCAGATTGCCGTAGTGCGGGCTTCCGGTGGGGAACGGGGGGCCGTCGTAGAACGTGTATTCGGATTCGGGGTCGCGCATCTCAACAGACGCCGGGAACGCATCGAGCTCGTCCCAGAGCTCCAAGATCCGCGCCTCCATCTCCGGTATGGCGACCTTGGGCTCGACGCGGTCGAATGCGGCGCTATCGGACGGGGAGGGGTCGGTCACGGGTGTCCTTCGGTTGGCGTGGAGTCTGTCGCTGTCCGTCCGGGACGGAAAAACCCGCGGTACCACCCGGCTTGCCTCGTGACCCCCCGGGGGGTGCCGCGTGACCTCTTCCTTGCTCCCGATACGGCGGAGACCCGGCGGGTTCTACGCCGGCAAGCCGGTTCTTCCCGCAGCTCAAAGGTGATGTCCCGCCGGTCCGGATCGTCGGTCTCTCACCGTCACCGACTCGCTCGTGGTCCGGGGCGCCCGGTGGGCCCGTCCTCGTCGTTGCCGGCGCCATGATACTCGCGCCGGGCCACGGCCAATGCGGTATGTTGCCCGCATGGAGGCAACCTCGCTTCTCCGGGCCGCTCCCGGTGGCGCCATTCTGGACGTCTGGGTGGTTCCCGGGGCTTCTCGGACCGAAATCAAGGGTGTCCATGGCGGAGCGCTTCGGGTGCGCGTCGCTTCTCCACCAGCCGGCGGGGAGGCCAACCGGGCGCTGGTGCGATATCTCGGCGAACAACTCGGCTGCAAAGTGCGGTTGGTGGCCGGAGCGAGCTCCCGGCGCAAAGCGGTGCACATCGGCTGTGTCGACTTAGCGTGGATTACCGCGTCTCTCGGCCTCGAATCTCAGTAGGTCCAAGTAGTGCTAAATTCCTGCCGTCGAGGAGGGATTGATGACTCGCAAACTGGCGAAATCCACGATGGACCGTCTTGCCGGCAAGCTGCAGGAGGAGCGGGAGCGCCTGGAGGACATCATTGCGTCCTTCGACGAAGAACTGGAGAGCAGCCGCCTGGCGACGACCGGTTCCGAGTTCAGTGACCCGGACAACGCGGACGGGGGGACGATCGCGGCCGAGATCAAGATGGATTTGTCACTGCAGCAGAACGCCCGGGACCTCCTCGACAAGGTCAAGCACGCCCAGGATCGTATGGATCGGGGCCTGTACGGGATCTGCGAACGCACCGGGAACCCGATCCCGCTGGCCCGCCTCGATGCGCTCCCGTACGCCACTACCACCGTCGAGGGCGCGTCCTAATCAAGACAGCGACCCGCACCGGGTTGATCATCGCGGCGGCGGTGA
>CAMYJM010000259.1 GCA_947258635.1 uncultured Acidimicrobiaceae bacterium | reverse complement strand
TCTACTTCTGCTGCCCGGCCTGCAAGAAGACATTCGAGGATGAGCCGGCCGCCTACGCTGTCTAGTCGACTCGAACTGAAGGAACCGCGCCTCCGATGACCAAGCTGATGCCGCTGATCATGTCCCCGGTCCTGGCCGCCAAACCGTGGGGGGGACGCCGTCTCGAACGCTACGGCAAGTTGCTGCCGGAGGGCACTCTGATCGGTGAGAGTTGGGAGGTGGCGGACCTGCCGGCGACCGAAGTAGCGACTGTCAGCGATCCCCGCTCCCGCGTCGCCGCCGGACCGTGGGCAGGCAAGTCGCTGCAAGAGCTGATAACCCTCTTTGGGGAGGAGCTGCTCGGCTCGGCGACGCCGGCACCGGAGGGCCGCTTTCCCCTGCTGGTCAAGCTCATCGACGCCCGGGAGCACCTATCCGTTCAGGTCCATCCCGACCGCGAGTACGTGGAAGACCATTCCGCGGCCCGGTTGAAGACGGAGTCCTGGTACGTCATTGCGGCCGATCCGGGGGCCCACTTGTATCTCGGCCTGCGGTCCGACGCGACCATCGATGATGTCAGGTCGCAGATGGGGACGCCGAGTGTCGTCGAGCTGCTGTGCCTGATTCCTGCGGTGCCCGGCGATTGTCACCATCTCCCGGCCGGCTTGGTGCACGCCCTCGGAGCGGGGGTCGTGGTGGCGGAAGTGCAAACCCCGAGCGATACCACGTTCCGCATCTATGACTGGGAGAGCCGCTACGACCGCGTCGCCCGGCCGATGCACGGCGCCGAGGCGCTGGCAGCCATTCGCCCGAAACTGAAACCGGTCCACTCGTCGCGACCGGAAGGGCCGGGGGCGCGACGGCTTCCCGGCGAGGAGGCTTATTGGATTGTCGAGCATCGGGGCGTGGCGGCCATCGACCCGACGGCCGAGCCGCGTGTCCTCATGGTGCTGGCCGGGTCGGCGACCGTCGACGGCGCGGTGGTGCCCCCGGTGACGACATTGGTGCTGCCGGCGGCGATAGTGCCGGAAACCGCGATCCGGCTGAGCGATGACGGGATCATGCTCGAAATCGGGTTTGTCTAGCCGACCGGCGGCGGCCACTACAGTGTTCAGGTGATTCCCGAGTCTGTAGAAGCGGTCCAGGACGCCCTCGCCGCATCCGCGTACATAGCCGACCGGCCGCTGGCCGTGACGATACACCTCGCCCTGCAGATGGGGCGCCCGCTCTTCTTGGAGGGCGAGGCCGGCGTCGGCAAGACTGAGATCGCCAAGGTCCTCGCCGACATCCTCGACGAGGACCTCATCCGACTGCAGTGCTACGAGGGCCTCGACGTCTCGCATGCTTTGTATGAGTGGGACTACGCCCGCCAGATGCTGGCCATCCGCATGATGGAGGCCGCCGGAACCGCCGCTGCCGACGTGGCCGACATCATGAGCCGGCAGTACCTGGTTGCCCGCCCGCTGCTGCAGGCCGTCGAGCAAGGGGCTGAAGGCCGTCGGCCCGTGTTGCTGATCGACGAGCTCGATCGGGCAGACGAGGAGTTCGAGGCGTACCTGCTGGAACTGCTGTCAGACTTCCAGGTGACGATCCCCGAGGTCGCCACGATCAAGGCCAAAGTGCCGCCGGTGGTCGTCATCACGTCGAACCGCACGCGAGAGATTCACGACGCGTTGAAACGACGTTGCCTCTACCACTGGATCGACTACCCCTCGTACGAGCGAGAGCTGGCCATCCTTCGAACCAAGGCCCCCGATGTCCCAGAGCGCCTCGCCGCGCAGATTGCGGCCGCCATGCAGGAGTTGCGCAAGTCCGACTTGTTCAAGCCCCCCGGCGTCGCCGAGACCTTGGATTGGGGGCATGCCCTCACTGTGCTCGGCCGTCGCGAGCTCGACGCCACGACGATCGACGGCACCCTGGGCGTCATCTTGAAATACCAAGAGGATCTCGAGCAAGTGCGCGCCGGCGGGCTCGACAAGCTGCTCGTGGTCGAGTGAGCACGGCCTTTGCCGTCAATCTGGTTCATTTCGTTCGCCACCTCCGCGCTCGCGGACTGCGCGTCGGGCCGGCAACTGTGCAAGAGCTCGCAGCTGCAATAGACGCCATCGGGCTGGTCCGCCGCGCCGACGTCAAGAGCGCGTTCGGCGCCATCGTGATAGCCCGGCCGACGGAGCGAGCCATCTTCGACGACGCGTTCGAGTCGTTCTTCGGGCGAGGATTGCTCCGGCTCGATTCCACGACGGAGCTCGACCAGGAGCCCCCGCTCGTTGCCCTCGACCTGCGCCAACTGAGTGTTCCGGTTCTCTCGGACGTAGGTGAGGTCGGCGCCGGCCTAGAGGAAGTCGAGATACCCGACATGGTCGGGGCCTCTGCGGAGGAGCGCCTCGCCGGCCGCGATTTTCGCGATCTCACGCCCGATGAGGCCGAAGAAGTACGTCGGATCATGTCGCAGATCGTGTGGCGGCCGGCCGCAGCCGATTCACGGCGGTGGATGTCCGGCCCGAGGGGGTCGCGGCCCGACATGAGAAGGACGATGCGCACGCTCGTCGGCCCGAGCGGCGATCTGATGCAGCTGGCGCTGGCCGAGCGCAAGCCGCGGCGGCGGCCGCTCGTCGTGCTGGCCGACGTCAGCGGCTCGATGGAGCGATATACCGAGATGTTCCTTCACTTCCTGCACGCCGCTCAGGGTCGCTTGGGTCGGGTCGAGACCTTTGTGTTTTCCACGCGCCTCAGCCGGATCACCCGCGAGCTCAAGCAGAAACTCCCGCAGACGGCCTTGCGCCTGGTCAGCGAGGCGGTTGACGACTGGTCGGGGGGAACGCGCATCGGGGAGGCCCTCTACGAGTTCAACACCCATTGGAGCCGGCGGGTGACGCGCGGCGGCGCCATCGGGCTGATCATCTCCGATGGCTGGGACACGGGGGATCCGGCTCTCCTGGCCGCGGAGATGGGTCGGTTCGCTCGCTCCGTGCACCGCGTCGTCTGGCTGAACCCGTTGTCCGGGAGGGCCCACTACTCTCCCGAGACGCGCGGCATGCAGGCAGCACTACCGTTCATCGACGACATGCTGTCCGCCGCCAATATCCTCGACTTGAGGGAAGTGGTGCGGCTGCTGGAATCCGTGCCCGCCCGGAGGTGAGCAATTGAGAGAGACACTCGAGACCTACAAACGTTGGACGGATGCCGGCAAGTCTGTGGCCGTTGCCACCGTCGTCAACGTCGCCGGATCGGCGCCGCGCGCCGAGGGCTCCAAGTTCATCGTTTCCGATGCCGGCGACATGGCAGGGTCGGTGTCGGGTGGCTGCGTCGAAAACGACGTGGCGCTGCACGCGCAGGAGGTCATGGCTTCCGGCGTGCCCAAGCTCGTGACCTACGGCATCGCCGACGAGGACGCCTTCGAGGTGGGCCTCACGTGCGGCGGGACCATCCAGGTCTATATCGAGAAGTGGTGAGGTAATGGACCCCGTTCTCGAGGCCATCAGTGTCCTTGTCGCCAATGAAGACCTCGGCGCCGTCGCCACAGTCGTCGACGGTCCGGACATCGGCGCCAAGACCTTGCTCGACGAAACGGGACACCCCCTCGCCGGGTCACTTCCCGACGGTCTCGCCGAGGACGTGGCTGCCGATGCCATCGCGCTGATGCACAACGAGCAGAGCCGCACGTTGACCTACGGCGACCGAGCCATCTTCATCGAGACAATCGCGCCGCCACCACTCATGCTCATCTTTGGAGCGGGCCACATCGCCCAACCGCTCTCGGTGATGGCGCCCGTCCTCGGCTTCAGGGTGGTGGTGGCAGACGCCCGGGCCACCTGGGCCACGGAGGAGCGTTTTCCCGACGTCGACGAGCTGATCGTCGGCTGGCCGGACGTCGTTCTCGATCGGTACGAACTGGACTCGCGGACCTACGTGGTGATGCTGAGCCACGACCGGCGCTTCGAGGATCCGGTGCTGGCCGCGATTCGAAGCGCCCCGGTCCGCTACGTCGGTGCGCTGGGGAGCCGCCGCACCTCACGCGAACGCGTCGCGCGGCTCCGAGCCGACGGGTGGCACGATGACGAGGTGAAGCGCCTGTACGCTCCGATCGGCATGGACATCGGCGCCGAAACTCCCGCCGAGATCGCCGTTTCGATCCTCGGAGAGATCACCCGGGTCCGCTACGGCGCCGGTACCGGACTGTCTCTCGTCGGCCAGGAAGGCCGTATCCACCCCCAACGCGGCCCCGAAGAGGGCACGACGTAACGAGCCGGTCGGTTTTATTCGGCGTTGCGCAGCTCGCGGTGTTCCACCTTGCCGTCGGCGTGGAGGGCGAAGCGGCCCTCGGTGCGGGCGTGCACCGGGTCGCGCCGCGACCAGGGCCAACCGCCAAACTCCGTCCGCCGGTAATCCTCGACGGCCTGGCGCAGTTCTTCGGGCGAGTTCATGACAAAGGGGCCGAGCTGGAATACGGGAGCGCCGATCGGCTGGCCCTGAAGGAGTAGAAACTCGGCCGGCCCGCCATCGTTGGTGAGGAGAGTCGATTGGTCGGCCTGGAGCCGGGCACCGATCCGGTCGCTGATTGGCACTCCGTCGACCCGGACCGCATCGCCCTGGAAGCAGTGGAGCATGCGGTTGACTGTGCCCGGTGCTGTCGGCAGGGTCCAGCTGGCCCCGGTTTCGAGTCGGATCAGCCAGATGGCGAGATGCGACCCGGCCTGGCTCGCCCAGGAGTCGGGCGGGGCCGACGGGGGCACGTGGCCGTCGATGGCTCCGGCGATCACGTCGACCGTTACGCCCTCAGCGGGCGCGATCGTCGGGAT
>CAMYJM010000258.1 GCA_947258635.1 uncultured Acidimicrobiaceae bacterium | reverse complement strand
CCGGGGCCTCGCTGGCCGCGATCTGGATGCCCTCCCGGATCGCCATCGGCAGCACGGGAAGCCCGCAGTAATCGGTGTGCTCGCCGATCAGGTTGATCCGCCCCGGTGAGTTCACGACAAGGGACGGGGCGATCCCGTATCGGGATTCGTGGAGGGCTGCCGCCTGGGTCACGAGGCGACGCTATCACCTCCCCCGGCGACGGTACGATCACAAAATGGTCACAACCGCCGCAATGATTGGTGCCGGCCAGCGGGGCTTTCACGTCTTTGGGGGCCATGCGGCGGCCCATTCCGACGAACTGCGCTTCGTCGCAGTCGTCGATCCCGACCCGCGGCGGCGCGATCGCTTCACTGCGGTCCACAGCGGCGCCCGCGAGTTCGCTGATGTCGCCACGTGGCTGGCGGCCGGCAAGCTCGCCGACATCGCAATTGTCGCCAGCCCCGACCGCCACCATCACGAAGCTGCCGCCGGCGCGCTCCGCGCCGGCTACGACGTGCTCCTCGAGAAGCCGATGGCGGCCACATTGGCCGAGTCGGTCGACCTGGTGCGTGCCGCCGAGACGACCGGTCGGACCTTGGCGGTCGCCCATGTCTTGCGCCACACCCCTTTCTTCACCAAGTTGCACGAGGTGGTCACTTCCGGCCGGCTCGGCGACATCGTCACGGTCACTCATCGCGAGAACGTCTCGGCCTTCCACATGGCACACAGCTTCGTCAGGGGCAATTGGGCCCGGGCGGCTGAAGCGACGCCGATGATCGTCCAGAAGTGCTGCCACGACTTCGACATCCTGGCCTGGAATCTCAATTCGCCGGTGGCTCGTATGTCTTCCGTGGGTTCGCTGCTGCACTTTCGTCCCGACAAGGCGCCACCGACGGCAACGGCCCGCTGTACCGACCCGTGCCCCGTCACGTCCTGTCCGTTCGATGCGCGCCGCTACCTCGACCCGGGATGGACCGGGTGGCCGGTTCACGTCATCACCGACGACATGAGCCCGGCCGGCCGGCGGCACGCGCTCGATGCCGGGCCGTGGGGGCGCTGTGTGTACTCGGCGGGTTCCGATGTCGTCGATCACCAGGTGGTCGCGATGGTCCTCGAGTCGGGGACATCGGTCGTCCTCGTGATGCACGGGCATTCCGGGAACGCGTCTCGAACGATGCGCTACGACGGCTCTCGAGCCACATTGCGCGGCCGATTCGGCCGCGATGCTTCCATCGAAGTGATCGATCACGCCACCGGGCGGGTCGACCCCGTCGAGATGAGCGCTCCCGAGGGTGCTCACGGTGGCGGCGACGGTGGGGTGATCCGCGCCTTCCTCAGCGCGGTAGCGACCTCGAGCCGGCCACTGACGTCGGCCGCCGAGAGCCTAGAAAGCCACATCCTGGCGTTTGCCGCCGAACGGGCGCGGCTGACCGGCGAGGTGCTCGCCGTTGAGCCGTTTCGAGCGGAGGCGCTTGACCGCTCCAGGCCCGCGGGGAGGGGCCCGGTCTAGCTGTTGTCCTGGTGGTTTTGGTAGGCCGCCCCGCAGGCGACCCCGGCAGCTATCAAGGCCAGGAACAGCCCAATGCGCCGCGGCTGGTTCTCGGTGAACAGCAGCCGCCACATCACGAATGCGAGCCCGGCTGCCGTGAGGTAGAGGGCGATCGCCGCCGGCGAGTCGACCGGAGCTCGATCCATTGCCTCCATCATGAGGATCACTGCCGCCGCCACCAGAGCCGCGACGGCGAGTGGCCCCGCCAGGCCCGATCGCCAGGCACTGAAACCGGTAGCGCCGGCAACGCCATACCACGGCATGAAACTGACGAGGAGCATCGCGGCGCCGGCTCCGACGGTGATCTGCTGGCTGGCGCTGAGCTTGCTGAAGTCCATCTCAACTCTTTTCGGGCAGGCTGCGGAACCTGCCGTTGCCATCACTGTAGGAGTCGATTTGTCGCATTCCCGTGCTTTCGCGGAATTCGGGAAGGGGACGGCGTGCTGTACGGGACACGTCGAACCAGTGGAGGAATCGTGACCCACAGCTTGGCCACAATGCCGGAGAACCTCGAGCCAACCCGGGCCACGCTCCATCAGTACGCCCATGCCATTGGGGTGATTCCCCGCATTCATGCCGAACCGCACCCCAAGTGGTGGCACGTATCGCTCAACGTCACCGAGCGTGGCCTCGAAACCGACACGATGGCGCTGCCCGGTGGCGGCACCTTCGGCCTGCGCCTCGATCTCTCGACCCATGAGGTCGTGGTCGAGGTCAACGGGAAGACGCGCCGGGCCATTGCCATCGGCGACGGCCTCACCGGCACGCAGATGGGTGACGCCGTCATCGCAGCCGTGGCGGAATTGGGATTGACCGGGGACTACGCCCGGGACAAGTTCGAGTCCGACGAGGAGCGACAATATGACCCGGTTGCGGCCGCCGCCTTCTTCGAGATCCTCACGGCGATCCACGACGTTCTGGCCACCCATCGGGATCGCCTCGGCGACAACGTCGGCCCGCTCCAGTTGTGGCCCCACGGCTTCGATCTGGCTTTCGAGTGGTTTGGGACCCGGATCGAAGAATACGAGGAGCATGGAGAGCTGCAGAAGCTCCCGGCACAATGCAATTTCGGGTTCTACCCGGGGGGGCGGCCATATTGGTACGCCAACCCGTGGCCCTTCGAGAGCGACGCCCTTCTCGGGGTGGAGCTTCCATCCGGCGCCGAGTGGCACACCGAGGGCTGGCAGGGATCGATGCTCCACTACGACGCGCTGGCCGGTGACGAAAGCGCGGCGGACCGGGTACTCGACTACCTCAGCGCGGTGTACTCGGCGGCGGCCCCGACGCTGCTGGCGCGCGGGTGAGCTTTTGTGGAGGTGCCGTTGCATGGCAACATGCGCGCCACGACCGGAGGCGCCATGGAACGGAATGCGATGAAAGCGGCCGCGGCGATCGCCGCCGTAGAGGAGGTCGCCTCGGGAATGGTCGTCGGTCTCGGTACCGGCTCGACGGCTGCCCATGCGGTCCGTGAGATCGGGAAGCGGCTCGCCTCCGGACATCTCGATCGAGTCGTCGGGGTTCCCACATCGCAGGCGACCGATGATCTGGCCCGTGCGGTGGGGATCCCCCTCATCGAGCCCGGCACGGCCCCCATCGATTTGGCGATCGACGGGGCCGACGAGATAGCCCCGGACCTGGCCCTCACCAAGGGCGGCGGCGGGGCCCTGCTGCGCGAGAAGGTCATCGCCGCCGCGGCAGACCGGTTTGTGGTCATCTCGGATGATTCCAAGCTCGTGGAGGCCCTCGGCACGACGTTCGACATCCCGCTCGAAGTCGCCCGGTTCGGGATCGCCATCACGACGGCGACGCTGGCGCGGCTGGGCCACCCGCAGTTGCGCAGCGCCGATGAGGCGCCGTTCGTAACGGACAACGGCAACTACATCGTCGATCTGGCGGTCGGCCCGATACGCGACGCGGCGGCGTTCGATGCCGAGCTGCACATGATTCCCGGTGTGCTCGCGACCGGCATATTCGTCGGTATCGCTGCCGTCGCCTATGTTGCCGGCAGCGGCGGCATCCGTCGTATCGATGCCGGACGACCGGCCTGAGAGAGAAGGAGTGAAGCGAGCGCCATGGAGACCACGGACTTCCTCAGCCGGACCGGGACCGACCTCGGGTACAGCGACTGGTTTCTCATTGATCAGCAGCGGGTCAACGACTTCGCCGACGTCACGATCGACCATCAGTTCATCCATGTTGACGAGGCCGCGGCCGCGGCGAGCCCGTTGGGCGGCACCATCGCTCACGGTTTCCTCACCCTCTCATTGCTGGTTCATCTCGCGTCGCAGCTGATGGCGCCACCGGACAACCTCGTGATGAGCTTCAACTACGGCTTCAACAAGATCCGGTTCCTGGCCCCGGTTCGAGTGGGCTCGGAAGTGCGCGCTCACGTGACTGTCGCCGACGTCACCGAGCGAGACCCCGGGCAGTTCCTCGTGGAATACGAAGTGACAGTAGAGATTCGGGGTGAGGACACGCCGGCCCTGGTCGCGCGGTGGCTGAGCCTGCACATCACATCACTAGGAGAAACCAAATGAGAGAAGCAGTCATCGTCTCGGCCGCCCGGACCCCGATCGGCCGGGCATATCGCGGCGCCTTCAACAATCTGGAGGGCCCGACGCTGGCGGCCCACGCAATCACGGCTGCCGTCGCCAGGGCGGGAATCGAGCCCGCAGAGGTCGACGACGTGATCATGGGCTGTGCCATGCCTCAGGGCACGACCGGGTACAACATCGGGCGCCTGGCCGCTCTGGCGGCCGGTCTGCCGGTGGAGGTGAGCGGCATGACGATGGACCGGCAGTGTTCCTCGGGCCTCATGGCCGTTGCGACGGCGGCCAAGCAGGTGATCGTCGATAAGGCACCGGTTGTTGTGGCCGGTGGTGTCGAATCCATCAGCCTCGTGCAGAACGAGCATCACAACCTCCATCGCTCGTCGGACCCGCGACTGCTGAAGACCCACCCGGATGCCTACATGCCGATGCTCAAAACCGCAGAGGTGGTGGCCGAGAGGTACGCCATCAGCCGCGAGCAGCAGGATGAATACTCCCTGCAGAGCCAGCAGCGCACCGCCGCGGCACAGGAGGCGGGTCGGCTCGATGCCGAGATCGTTCCGGTCACGGCCACCAAGGCGCTCGAGGACAGATCACCGCCGGTAACGCCAGCCAGCTATCGGATGGAGCCGCCGCCACAGTCGTTATGGAGGCCGCCGCCGCGACGCAACGCAACATCGAACCGCTCGGCTATTACCGGGGAATGGCGGTCGCCGGGGTGTCGCCCGACGAGATGGGCATCGGTCCCGTGTATGCCATCCCCAAGCTGCTCGATAGAGCCGGGCTGGACGTGGGCGACATCGGGCTCTGGGAGTTGAACGAGGCCTTTGCCGTTCAGGCGCTCTACTGTCGCGACAAGCTCGGGATCGACAACGAGATCTACAACGTGGACGGCGGCTCGATATCGATTGGCCACCCCTACGGGATGTCGGGCGCTCGAATGGTGGGCCATGCCTTGATCGAGGGGCGGCGCCGCGGCGTGCGCTACGTCGTGGTCACGATGTGCGTCGGTGGCGGGATGGGGGCCGCCGGGCTCTTTGAGGTCGCCTAGTGGCCATTCGCGGAGACACCCCGAGCGATAGTGCGGCGGTTCCTTAGTGCGCGCCCTACTCGTCGAGAAGCTGGGCCCCCCGGCGGCACATCGCGTCGTGGATCTGCCCGATCCGGTTCCGGGGCCCGGCGAGATCGTCGTGGACGTCAAAGCCGCCGCCCTGAACTTCCCGGATCTCCTCATGATCCAGGGGGACTATCAAGTCCAGCCCGATCTGCCGTTCGTTCCCGGTGCCGAGGGATCGGGCATCGTGGCGGCAACGGGTGCCGGAGTCGACGCCGTCCGGGTCGGGGACGAAGTGGCTTTTCTGAGCGTCAGCGGCGCCTTTGCCGAGATGGTGCAGCTGCCGGCGTTCAGGGTGCTGCCGAAGGCGCCGGAGCTGAGCTTTGCCGAGGCCGCCGGGTTCACCCTCACCTATGCCACCTCCTACTACGCCCTGCGGCAGCGGGCTCAGCTGCGCCCCGGCGAGACGCTCCTCGTCCTCGGAGCGGCCGGCGGCGTAGGGGCGGCGGCGGTCGAGCTCGGTGCGGTGATGGGGGCCCGCGTGATTGCCGCCGCCGGATCTGACGAGAAGATCGATTTCGCCAGGTCACTGGGCGCGAGCGACGGGATCAACTACACCACAAACGATCTCAAGGAGGCCGTGCGCGCCCTCACAAACGGCGCGGGGCCCGACGTCGTCTACGACCCGGTCGGCGGCTCCTTGGCCGAGCCGGCTTTGCGCTCGCTGGCGTGGGGAGGCCGCTACCTCGTCATCGGTTTCGCGGCTGGGGACATACCCTCGATAAGGCTCAACCTGCCGCTCCTCAAGGGCCTGAGCATCGTGGGTGTGTATTGGGGTAGCTGGGTCGAACACGACCCGGCGGGAAACGCCGCCAACTACGGCGAGCTGCTGGCGATGGTGAGCCGGGGCGAGATCCGCCCTCGGGTGACGGCGACTTATTCGCTGGACGAGTTCGCCCAGGCATGCGAGGTCATCAGCGCCCGGCGGGCCATGGGCAAGATCGTCCTCGACGTCGGTTGACCAGCTACCGGCTCTCCCCGCGACGTCCGAGGCCGATCACCGCGGCGGCAGCGATCAGTAGTCCGAGGGCAATCGCCGACAGCAGGTGAGACCGGATCGTGACCGCGGTGACGGTCACCGATGCCATGATCTGCGTCACCGGACCCGGTTTCGGCAGGCCAACTTCGCCGGGCATTGTCGCCAAGTCGCCGGAGGTCGTTGCCAGCCCATCATCGAATGCGAAGAAGGCCAGGTCGCTTTTGTCCTTGTATCGCTGATCGTTCGTGAGCGGCAGTTCGGTGGACGGGGGGCGGGTCGTTGTTGTTGTCGTCGGCAGCAGCGTCGTAGTCGGTGGGGCGGTGGCCGGGGGCTCCGTGGTGGGCGGCCTTGTCGTCGCGGTTGGGGGGCGGCTCGTCGTAGTCGGGGGTGCCACCGATGTTGTCGTCGTTGCCGGAGGCGCGGTGGTCGTGGTGGTGGAGGAGGGCACGGTCGACGTGGTGGTGGTCGGCGCTACGGTCGTCGTAGTTGACGAGGCCGGTGGATCGGTGATGGTCGTGGAGGCGTCTTCCCAGAGGCCGAACACTTTGACGTCATCGATGAATACGGCGCCGGACCACTCCCCGTACGCGAATAACCCGACCGTGAAGAACCGTGACGCGTGGGCGAGCACGTCGTACGACTTGGTGTGGACGACGTCATCCTGCTCGTTGGCGAGGTCGACCGAGTCGAGGGTCGTCCAGTTCCAGCCATCGAACACGGCAACTTCGAGTCGACCGGTCGCAGGTTCGTCGAGCTCCATCCGGTACTTGAATTTGAGGGTGGCGGTCGCCGCGTCTTCGATATCGGCCCGGCGAGCGAGACCGGTGCCCCAGAACTCAGTCTCCCCGGCGATGCGGGCGCAGCTGGAGCGGGGGCAGTTTCCGTCCTCGACGACGGTGACGGCCCCTTTCTTGGACCCACCCCAATCGAGCGACTCCCACCACGGACCATCGTATGCGTCGGTGCCGCTGTTCCCGTTGTACTGGTTCGAGGAGAAGTTGTCTTTGAAGGAGTATTCGACCCGGGCGGCTCGACCAGTCGGGGCCGCCAGGGCGGGGGTCACCGGAGCAATGACCACGACGGTCAGCAGCCATGCGCCGACCGCCATACCTGCGATGCCGAGTCGCCGCTTCATTCGAACATCACGACCATCCGGCTCGACTCGTCATCGGCGGCGGGAGGCGCATCGGTGACGCCGCCGCCTCGCTGCTGGGAGTAGACCTGCGCTTCCGGCACTTCGGGGCGCCGCTCGGGGAGGGCATCCGGCGGTGCCAGCGGCAAGAGCACGGAGAAGAGGGTCATCCCGAGGGCCCGTTCGTACGTGATGTCGCCGCCCATGTCGCGGGCCATTTGCCGGGCGATGGCCAAGCCCAGCCCGATGCTCCCGGAAAGCAGTGTCTCGCTTCCATCGTGCACGAATCGAGAGAACAACCTCTCTTCCATGCCTTGGCTCACGCCGTCGCCGTCGTCGAGCACCCGGATTGCAGCCGTGCCGTCGGTTACCGCGACGTCGACCTCGATCAGGTCGCCGCCGTGCCGCTCGGCGTTCGAGATCAGGTTGCGCAGAATCTGGCGGAGCCGGGAACGGTCGGCGAGGCCGATCGTGCGGGCCCCGACGACCTCGATCCGCGATCCGGCGCGACGGTACTGGTCGACGAGATGCTCCACCTCGCTCTTCAACTCGAGCGGCTTGATCTCATAGGCGAGTGCGTCGGCGTCGATCCGCGCTGCCGCCAGGAGGTCATCGACCATGCGCGACAGTTCGGCAGAATCGTTGTTGATCATCTCGATGAGCTCGAGCGACTCCGTGGGATCGATCAGGCCTTTCTCCAGCAAGTAATCGCTGAAGCCGAAGATGCTGGTCAGTGGGGTGCGCAGCTCGTGTGAAATGCCTGCGATGAACTCGTCCTTCGACCGGTTCAGCTCCCGCTCGGCCTCGAGCTGAGCCTGCATGTGAACCTCGCGCTCTCGGTATTGGCGGCGGATGATGAGCTGGTGGATGATGATTGCGGCGCCGGGAATGAGAAGCGTGACTATCAGCCGGGTGATGTTCTCGGTGCGCCCGGCACTCGAGGCGGCGCGGTCGATGCGGGCGGCCTGGATCTGTTGTTGGCGGTGGAGCGACTCGGCGGCTTGCCCATAGGCCGGTTCGAAGTCACGGGTTAGCGTGGCATCGGCGTCGCGAATATCACCTCGCTCCATCTGGGCGAGTGCGGTGCGTCCCAACGCGATGGCTTGTTCGATATCGGCAACCTCTGTGCGGTTCTTGTCGGGAGCCGATTCGATGTAGCTGGCGAGGGCATCGAGGCTGGCGTGCGCCTCCGCTCTTGCTTGATTGGCCGCCTCGGCCGACGCGACCGTCAATCGGTGGTCGACGGCAAACACCAGAGCCTGGTTGACCGCAGCCCGACTGACGGCAGCCGTTCCGGCCGCGGCATTGGCCCACTGCAGCTCCTGGGAGCTCACCGCGATCTCTCGCGCCGAGGCCGCATTGGAGAACGCCATCGCAAAGGCGACGAGCATCATGCCGGTTGCTCCCGCTACCGTCGTGGCGACCAGCCCTCGCTTCACTCGATAGGGGTCAAGTCCACCCTTCTTCTTCATACAGATCTATCGGGATGTCAGCGGCCGGGCTGTGGGCCATTCTTCAACCATCCGCGGG
>CAMYJM010000257.1 GCA_947258635.1 uncultured Acidimicrobiaceae bacterium | reverse complement strand
CGGCGGCGGCGGCGTTTCCCGTAAGGGTGACCGTCGGTGGCAGCGAGATCACCCTCGAAGAGGCTCCTACCAGGATCATCTCGCTGTCACCGACGGCGACCGAGACGCTCTTCGCGATCGGTGCCGCCGATCAGGTCGTGGCGGTCGACGAGTACTCCAACTATCCGGAGAACGCCCCGATCACCAACCTCTCCGGCTACACGCCGAACATCGAATCGCTCGCCTCCTTCAACCCGGATCTCATCATCGTGGCATTCGACCCGGAGGGCATGATCGGCGCGGCTTTCTCCGGCGAGGTCCCGGTCGTCTCGCAATTCCCGGCTACCGGCCGGGATGATCTGCTGGCACAAATCGAACAACTCGGCGCCCTGTCGGGCCATCTCGACGAAGCCGTCGCACTGGCGAGCAACATCGCGGCGCGCTGGGACCTGGCCGACCAAGCCGACGCAATGGGGGCCTCGGTCTACATCGAGATCGATCCGACCTTCTACGCAGCTTCGTCGAACTCATTCGTCGGTGCGGCGCTCGGCGGCCTCGGTTTCACCAACATCGCCGACGCTGCCGACGGCGGCGGTGGTGGCTTCCCGCAGCTCAGTGCCGAAGCGATCATCCAGTCGAGCCCCGACGTGATCATCGTCGGCACGGATACCGGAACGACGGCTGCGGACATCGCGGCCCGCCCCGGGTGGGACACCATAAGTGCCATCATCAATGACCAGATCATCGTCATCCCCTCCGACATCTCCTCGCGTTGGGGGCCGCGGTTCGTCGAATACATCGAAGCCATGGCAGCGGTGGCCAACCGGCCTGTGATGGTCAACCGGTGAGGGCCGCACTCCCCCCCTTCCGGCTCAACCGGCGCCACGGGATTTTGTGGGCCGGGGCCGTTGCGGCCACGGTCGTCGTGGCGATCGGGCTAGGGGCCGCCGACATCACGTTCCTGAACGGCTTGGATGCCACCGAATGGTCCATCGTCTCTCAATGGCGGGCTCCCCGGATTGTGCTCGGACTGGTAGCCGGGGCTTCGCTCGCCGTGGCCGGTGCCGGATATCAGGCTGTGTTTCGTAATCCCTTGGCGGATCCGTACCTGCTCGGCGCTGCTGCCGGGGCCGGGCTGGGGGCAACCATCGCCTTCGTCCTGGCCCCCGATGCCACGCCGTGGGCGGTTCCGGGATTCGCCTTCGCCGGCGCCATCCTCGCCGTGGCGATCGCCGCCATGGTTGGGCAACGGCGTGGCAGCCTGGGGCTGATTCTCGCCGGGATCGCGATATCGGCGTTCATCTCGGCCCTGCAGACCTTCCTCCTCGTCACGAACTCGCCTCGCATCGCGGAGGTATACAGCTGGCTGATCGGAAGGCTCTCGACGGCAGGGTGGGTAGAGCCGCTGACGGTGATGGTGTACGTGGTTCCGGCCGTCGGCCTGCTCGTTGCTATGAGGCGGCGCCTCGATCTGTTCCATCTCGACGACGCCGAGCTCCATTCGCTCGGTATCGATCCCGATCGGACGCGGCTGCTCGTGCTCGGCGCGGCGACCCTCGCCACCGCCGCCGTCGTGGCCGCGGTCGGGCTCATCGCATTCGTCGGTCTGATCATCCCCCATGCCAGCCGCCGCCTGGTAGGAGGCTCATACGGCCGGATAGTCCCCATCAGCGCCGCGATGGGCGCCGTCTTTCTCGTAGCCGCCGACACATTCGCCCGCACCGCGTTCGCTCCCGCCGAGCTTCCGGTGGGGGTCGTGACGGCTTTGGCAGGAGCCCCGGCCTTCATCTACCTGCTGAACAAGACATGAAAACCACAGACGTAGTGGTCGAGGCGCCCAACGGCCGCCGCATTCTCGGGCCGATCTCGGTGCACATCGCCGCCGGCGAGTGGGTGACGATCTTGGGTAGGAACGGAGCGGGGAAGACCACGCTGTGCAACGCCCTCGCCGGTGCGGTGCGCGTCTCTTCCGGGATCGTCGAATGCGACGAGCGCATCGGCCTCCTCTCGCAGTCGCCGCGCCGCCCATACGGCCTGACGGCTCTCGAATATGCGCTTCTCGGGTCCACCGAATCGTGGCGAGGCGAGAGCCGGAGCCAGATCGACCGGGCCCGACGCTCGCTCGAGGCGTGTTCGCTCGACCCGAATCAGGACGTTGGCACGCTTTCGGGTGGTGAGTTCAGAAAGGCGGGAATCGCCCGGCTGCTCACTCTGGATCCCGCCGTCTTCATACTCGACGAGCCGGCTGCCGGGCTCGATCCGCACGCCAGGATCGAGACCCTGAGCCTGCTCGACTCAGTACGCGGCGATCGCGCCGTGATCACGGTGATGCACGACCTGATGACCGCCGCCCAATTCGGGCACAGGTACCTGGTAATGGACGAAGGACGCATCGTTGCCCAAGGAGCCCGCGACGAGGTGATGACTGCTGAGATTCTCCAACGGGCCTACGGCGAGTCGATGGCCGTCATCGACGTAGACGGCGAGCCGCTGCCGATCGCACGCCGGCGGTCGGAGCCCGGTTAGTGATCTCCCTCGCCGCGACCCGACACTCTGGCCAATCCGGAGCGGTCGATGACCCGGATCATCCGATAGCCCGTTTCCACCAGCTTGGCGTCGCGGAGTTCGGCAAGCGATTCGTTGACCGATTGCCGGCTGGCGCCGAGGAGTGTCGCCAGTGACGCCTGCGACAGCTGGACTTCGCCGTAGGGATCAGACTCGTCGAGCAACATCTCGGCTACCTGTTCCTTCACGGTGCGATGCATCAGCCGGATCACGCGCCGTTGCGTGGCCTCGAGTTGGTTGAGGCCGGAGATGAGCCAGCGCATAGCAACGCGGGGGTGCTCGAGAAGGACCGGTATCAGCTTGGCTCGGTCGAGCTTGAATGCCTTGACGGGTGAGATGGCTTTGGCCGAAGAGTGATACGGGCGGTTCTGGAACATGGCGATATCACCGATGACGGCCCCCTCTCCCACGCGAGTGACCACGCGCGAGCCGGACTGGCGGTTTCTGTACAGCTCGACGCTCCCTTTGCGAACCACATAGGCCGCTTCCGCCTCCTCGCCCTCCTTGAACAGGTGGGTTCCCGGGTACTTGTCTAGGTACTCGCCTGCCGATGCCAGTGCGTCCAGATCCTGCTCGAACAGCGGCAGGTAGTCCGTCCGCCCGAAGGATCTGGCCAACCAGGCATGGTGTTGTTGCTCTGCAGTGACCATGTAGCGCGCTCCGTTCGTGAGCTGTAGTCGTTGCAACGTTGTCGGCTATCCGACTGTTCCCGACGTCCTACCCGCCGCATCCGAGTCCCGATGGTCGGAGATACGACAGTGTCCCCGACCATTATGCCCCGCCCGAGTCCGGTTAGCCGCGGCCACCGGCGAGGGCGGCGGCGAAGCTCGACCGCTTCAGGCTCACCATGGCGGAGATACCGACCAGCGGGCCCAAGCCGAGGACGGGGAACGCCCACTGCCATCCCCAGGCGTCGGCCAGCAGCGGCACGCCGCGTATGGTCACCAAGGTCAGGAGGAAGCCGACTGCCGTTTGCAGCGTCAGGGCCGTACCGCGATAACCGTCGTCCGCCACCTCGGTCACCATCGTCGAGAACTGGGCACTGTCGGCCACAACCGCAAAACCCCATACGAGGAAGACGGGCACGACAACGACCGGGGCGGCGCCGTACAGAAGCGGTGTGACCACCGCGCAGCTGCCGCTCACGGCCAGCGACAAGCCCGCGGCGCGGGTCCGGCCTCGCCGATCGGCGAAGCGTCCGGCCAACCAGGCGCCGGCACCGCCGATCGCGATGGTTGCGAAGGTGGCGAAGGACACCCAACCCGTCGAGCCACCGCGCTGCTCGGCCGAGGCCAAGAGCCAGGCGGCCGTCCATGTCCACATGGCGTACAGCTCCCACATGTGGCCCAGGTATCCGTATGTCGCCAGCCGGAAGCCTCGATTCCTCATGACTTTGGCGATCTGGCGCCATTCGAAGCCGGAGCGTTTCGTCTCGTAGGGACCGTCACCAACACCGAGCGACATGATGGCGGCGCCAACGAGAGCCAGCCCCGACGCAGCCAGGAGCACCCCCTGCCACTCCAGCCCGAGGCCGCTGATCAGGTGCGGCGACGCACTGCCGACGGTGAGGGCCCCGACGAGGACCCCGAGCGCCATCCCACGCCCTGCCTGAAACCAACCCGACATCGCCTTGAGCCCGCTCGGGTAGACGCCGGCAAGGGTGATTCCCGTGAGAAAACGGAGAGCGACTGCCCACACCACGTCTCCCGGACCGAGCGCCAGCAGGGCGGCATTGGCCAGCGCGCCTGCGACGGCGGAGATCGTGAAGAGGCGGCGCGCCGGTACCGCATCGACAACCCCGCCGACGGCGAACCCCAGCGCCCCGGCAACGAAGCCCAGTTGTACCGCCATAGCCAGGTAGGTCGTTTCGCTGCTCGACAGCAACCAGGCTTCCTCGAGAGGAGCGACAATGGCAGCCGTGCTGAACCACAAGGCGAGGACAAACAGCTGACTCACCGCGATCGCGAGGAGCGCTCGCCTTTGTTCGCCGTCTGCGAGTATGCCGGCCAACGACTAAGCCAGAACGCCTATTGGCACGGCGGGCTCATCCTCGACAGGCGGCTCATCGTCGGATCCGCCGCCACGTATTGCCACCAGGATCGCCACGACGATCAGTGTACCGAGGCCGAGACCCAGGGCGAGGGTGTTGTCGGCAACGAAGTTGACGGCCGTCTGCGACAGATTCTCGACAAAGCGAAATACCGACGAGTCGTTGAGGCTGGCGGCCCCGGAGCGGATCGACGTGG
>CAMYJM010000256.1 GCA_947258635.1 uncultured Acidimicrobiaceae bacterium | reverse complement strand
CCTACAACTTCGGCGTCGGGTGGGAGATCGACCCATGCACCACGACGCCGGCCCCTCCCCCCTACATGGACAATCATGTCGCGGCGCTCAGCGGACCCGGCATCCCGTTCGGCTACACCCAGTGGACGACGGCGGGTTATGCCTGCAACCCCGGGGCACTGGTTGTCCCGCCGGGCAACTACTACATCGATTGCCCCAACTTCCGCCCCGGCGATGTCACCTTCCAGAGTGGCAACCTCGTCTTTGAAAGGAACATCTCCATAACGGGTTCCAACAGCCTGACGATCAACGCCGACCCGGCGAGCACCGAGGCGACCGTCTTCATCCGAACCGGCGGGGCCTTGTCCATGACCGGCGGGTCGTTGAGCATCCACAACACAATGGTCTACATGCCGGATCACCACCAAACCGACTTCACGATCACGGGAGGCGACATTTTCTGGTCGGCTCCCGAGACCGGCGTGTTCCAGGATCTCGCGCTGTGGTACGACTCCGAAGAGGACGTGAAGTTCTCTGGGGGCGGCGCCGTCGACCTCGATGGGGTGTTCTTCGCTCCGGTGGCCGAAATCGCCTATTCGGGTAACGGCGGCCAGTCGCAGGTGTCGGCCCAGTTCATCTCCAGGCGGCTGTCCGTTGGCGGCAACGGGACGCTCGTGGTCCGTCCCTCCTGGACCCGAGCCGTGCTGTTCCCGTTCGATCCCCAGACAGATTTGATCAGGTAGCGCCAGCGGTCACTCTGGAGCGCTCTGGTCCCCGCCTAAATGCCCGCCGCCGTCAGCGAATCGATGATCCGCGCCAGCACCCCCGACAGCTCCGGATGGGAGGACTCGAAGCGCAACGCGCCCTCCCGCAGTCGACCCAGCAGGACCTCGTGGTCCCCGTCGTCGTCGTAGGCTCGCACCGCGTTCTTCAGGTCCTCAGTGGCGCCATCATCGTTTCCCTCGAGATGCTCACTGAGCTCGTTGATTCTCCGCTGGATCTCGTCGTTCACGATTGGCGCCTCCTGACCGCTGACGCTTCAAGTCTAGGTTGCCGCGCCGCCACGATCGACACGCCGCGTCAGAACCAAGCCTCCGTGGGGCACCGGCCACCGTGTTTCCACCTTGACACCTTCAGCGAATCCCCGCCGCAGCCGATAACAAGACAAGCATGAACCCGACCCGACCCGCCATTATCGAGCTGGTACGCGCCGCACTGAATCGCGTCGCTGTCGGCGCGCTCGTCGCTCTGGCGGTCCTGGCGACGCCCGGTACCGCCGCCGCCCAGTGCCCCCCGACACCGGCCACCGAGTATGCAATCGCGGCGGCCGACGTCGTGTTCGTGGGGCGTGTGGTGTCAATCGCGGAGCTGGGCCTCGTCGCTCAAGTGGAAGTGCTGTCGATCTGGAAGGGCCGCGACCTCCCGGAGCTCGTCGAAGTACGAGGTGCCTCCGGGTCGGCAGCCTCCAGTTCGGATGCGAGGCGATTCGATGTCGACAACCGGCTGCTCGTGATTCCGGAGAATTCGCGAGCTCCCTTCCTGGCAACCGGTTGCAGCGCGACCCAGGCCTACTCCGGCGGTGCTCATCTCATCCCGGCGTCCTATCAAGACGCGGCCGGCGCAACGGCGGGCCGGCCCCCGATCGCACCGGAGTCGGCTGTCGACGTTGAGGCCGAGCTGAGCCGATCGATCCTCCCACTGCTCGCCCTGATTGCTCTGATCGGGCTCACCTGGGCGGTGATCGCACGCCTGCGCACTCTCGAGCCGGAGCGCGTCGCCGAGGCGACGCCAGAGCCGGCCCCGCCGAAACCGCAGAAGCCCCGCTTCAAGCGCCGCAACAAGAAACGCGACGTCGCCCGAACGAGGAAGGTGGCCCGCCGGACGGTACGGCGCCACGGTCGCGGCCTCCGGGGCTACCGCCGCCGCCAGAACCGGCAGTTGGCCGCGGCCCGTACGCCCGCGGACGGCGAAGGCGAATCCTGACGCATCAACCGACCGGCGGGTTGTCGCCGTCGCCGCGGCGCGGCCTGATCCACTAGATGTCGTACGTCAGCTCGACCCGGTCGCTCACCGGATGCGACTGGCAGCTGAGGACCTGGCCGGCGGCCACCTCCACGTCGGTCAAGGCCCAGTTGTGATGCATCTTCACGTCGCCGTCCGTGACGACGGCCCGGCACGAGGCACAGGCACCGTTGCGGCAGGAGAACGGCGCATCGGAGCGCACCGACAACACGTAGTCGAGGATGGGAGGGCCGGTCGGATCGACCCGGACCTCCGACGTGCGACCACCCAAGGTGAACGTGACAACCGATCCGGTGGCATCCCCGGGCACGACCCGAGGTGTTTGCGGCGGCCGCTCATTGAAGAAGAGCTCGACGGCGATGCTCCCCGGGGCCACTCCCCTACCCTCGAGTACCTGCTGGGCTGCTTCGACAACCCCGAGGGGGCCGCACAGGAACCAGCGATCTATCGCGGCTGCGAGCACCACGGCGTCGAGCAATTGATCGATCTTGGCGGCATCGAGGCGGCCGGCGAACAGGGCGAACTGGCTGGACTCGCGGCTGAGCACATGCACGAGGGTCAGCTGCTCCATATGACGATCCTTGAGCTCGGCAAGCTCTTCGAGAAACATGATGGATCCACCGTCACGATTCCCGTAGATGAGCGTGACCTGAGAGTCGGGCTCATTCTCGAGAAGAGTCGCCACGATAGAGATCACCGGAGTTATCCCGCTGCCGGCCGCGATGGCGCAATAGCGCCGCCGCCGAGCCGGCTCGGGGGTTGCCGTGAAGTCACCGATAGGCGGCATCACCTCGAGCGTCATCCCGGATCGAATCTCCCGGTTGGCAAAGGTCGAGAACACGCCTCCGGCGACTTCCTTGACGGCGATGCGCAGCCGGCCACTGTCGGCCGGCACACAGAGCGAGTAGCTCCGCCTCACGTCCTGGCCGTCGATTTCACGCCGGACGATGACGTGTTGGCCCGCAATGAACCGAAACTCCTCCGAGAGATCGGCCGGGATACCAAACTCAATGGCCACCGAGTCATCGGTCAGACGGTCCACCTCGATGACTTCGAGGCCGTGAAACTCGGCGCCGCTCATCGATGGGTCTTGAAGTAAGGGAACGTCTCGGAGCAGCTTTCGCAAACGTGGAGCGCCTGGCATGCCGTCGAGCCGTATTCCGACAGCGATCGGGTCTGGTCGGAGTCGCAGTTCGGGCACGTCCGCGACCCGGGCGCCCCGACGCCGGCATCCATCAGCTTGGCCCGGGCCGCCTCGCTCATCCAGTCGGTGGTCCACGCCGGGCTGAGCACCGTTTCCACCCGCGACTCGAATGAGTGGCTGCGTAGCGCCGCCGTGATGTCCTCGGCGATCACGCCCAATGCCGGACACCCCGAGTAGGTAGGCGTGATGGACACGACAACCGTTTCGCCCTCGAAACGCACCTCGCGCAGCACGCCTAGATCCTGAATCGTCAGGCTGGGCAACTCCGGATCGCGCACTTCGGACACGATCGCCCGCACTGCGTCGAGCCGGGGGGACGTCACCATTCCATCCCGGGATAGGCGCGTTGCATGAACTGCATTTCCGCCAGCAGGTGGCCGAGATGCTCGGTATGCCGTCCGCTGCGGCCTCCCGTCGCTTGATAGCGGTCGGCGGGCACCGTGAGTTGCGCCTCGTCGAGCATCTCCCCGACCCGGTCCTGCCACGCCGCCTGCAAGTCGGAGGGATCGACGCCGCTCCCCTGCGCGGCTGCCCGCCGGTCCAGCTCGTCGGCCGTCGTGAGCTCTCCGGTGAACTTCCAGAGCGTGTTGAGAGCTCGCTGCATTCGCTTCGCGCTTTCGACGGTCCCGTCACCGAGCCGGATGACCCAGCCCGCCGAGTGGCGAAAGTGATAGCGGGCTTCCTTGGCCGCCTTGGCCGCCACCGCCGCCAGCGTGGCGTCACCGGAAGACTCCAGGGCGGGCCACAGCTCACAGTGCCAGGCGTCGAGGAAGAACTGCCGTCCCATCACGTCGGCAAAATCGGCGTGAGGCTGCTCGACGAGGAGGCAGTTGGTGAACTCGCGCTCCGCGCGCAGGAACGCGATCTCGTCGGCGGTGCGGGCGCCGCCCTCCAGCTCGGACACGTATTCGTAGAGCTGTTGGGCGACTCCGAGGTTGTCGAGGGCCGTGTTGGCGATTGCCAGCTCCTCCTCGAGCTCCGGGCCGCGGGTGATGAACTCGCTCAGGCGCTGGGCGTTGATCAGGAGATCATCGGCCAACCGCAGTACGTAGGTGGGGAGGACCCCGGCGGCCGTCGGAGCCGTCACAGCTGGCCCACCTCATCGGGGATTTCATAGAAGGTCGGGTGGCGATAGGGCTTGTCGGCGAAGGGCTCGAACATCGCGGCGGAGTCGTCCGAGGTGTGGATCTCGGCCGATGCCACCACCCAGATGCTGACTCCCTCATACCGGCGCGTATAGGTGTCGCGGGCGTTTTGCACCGCGGTCTCGGCGTCGGCGGCATGGACCGAGCCGACGTGAATGTGGTTCAGGCCGCGCTTGGCCCGCACGAACACCTCCCACAGTGGCCAGACCCCCGCCGTCTCTCCGGTGATGACAACCTTCTCCTCGCCCGGTACTTCGGGGATCTCGTATGTCATGCCGTCGCCTCGATTCGATCCCGGCTGCGCTTGGCGGCGTAGGCCGAGGCCGCCTCGCGGACCCAGGCGTTGTCTTCCCAGGCTTGCAGCTTGTGAGCGATCCGCTGCCGGTTCATGGGGCCGTCACCCTTGACGACAGCCCAGAACTCATCCCAGTCGATCGGACCGATGTTCCA
>CAMYJM010000255.1 GCA_947258635.1 uncultured Acidimicrobiaceae bacterium | reverse complement strand
CCACGTTGGCGCCCTGCGGCTCGGCGGGATGGGCCTCGAGCAGCTTGGCGCCGAGGAAGGTCAGATCGACGTACTGCGGGTAGACGATCAGCGTCTCGTCATCCACCACGGTGGCGGCCGATTTGAGGTGAAGAACGTCGTGCACGGGTACCCCGGCGACGGTGTAGCCATACGGCGCCAGCAGGTCGGCCAGCGCCGCGATACCGAGCTCGTTGGAACGCGTGGTGTGGCCTACCAGGATCTGGCGGGCAAAGACAATCACGTCGCCACCGTCGAGAGTTGCCGGCGCCTCCATATATATAAGGTCTCGATATCGCTCGAGGACCGCCGCCATCGACGCCACCTCGGCGCGGCGGGATTCGGCGCCCGGCCGCAGCAGCACCGCCACCTCGTCGAGCACCAGGGCGGTGTCCTCGACGAAGACAGCATCGGGATTGTCCGGTAGGCGGGGTAATTCGACCAGGTCCACGCCGAGTGCGCGGAGGACGGCGAGATAGTCGTCGTGCTGGGCGCAGGCTCGCTCGACATCGATCGGAACCCGTGCGATGTGGGTCAACTCGCATTGCAGGAGCTCCGCACCGGTCGGCCTGGTGATCGCGGTGGTCATAGGCCCACAATAGATACCCGATCGGGTACTAAGTTGGCCCGATGGCAGAGAAGATCCAATTCAATCTCTACCTCGACAGGAAGCTGGTGAAAGTTGTCAGGCGGGCGGCAGTCGAGGCCGAAAAGGGTGTTTCCGACTTCGTTGCCGAGATACTCATCACCCACTTCGATCGCGAGAAGCGCATCGCCAGCCAGGTTGAGGAGCTGATGGCGCAGCGGGCCCGGGCAGAGGGAACTACGTAGCCGGCAGCCAATGGCGCCGCGGCGCCCGCCAACACAGGAGGCCCCCCTCCTGGTTGAGGGGGGCCTCCTGCCCTTTTTCGAGTCCTGAGCTGGCGCGCTCAGCGGTTCTTCTTGCCCTTGTTGGGCTTCTCCTTGTTCTTGGCGTTCTCCGAGTTGCCCTTGGCCGGCTTGTCTTTCTTCGCCTCGGGCTCGCCCTCGGCATCCTCATCGTCGCCGGCGTCGTCAACATCGAGATCTTCGGGCACGGGGCAGTCGCCGACATTGGTCTTGCCGAGCTTGGCCACGCACCGCATGATGTGACCCTTCTTCAGACCGCTCTCCTTGAGCATCGAGGGGTGGATCCCCTTGGCGGCCGTCGACGTGATGGCTCCGTGGTGCATCTTTCCGCTCGGATGATCCACCTCAAGCTCGATGCAATCGCCGGGGCCGTAAGCCACGACCTCTTCGACCTCTTCGACCTCTTCGCCGCCTTCTTCGACGACTTCGTCTAGGGCATCCGGGTCGGGAGCTTCCTCGTCGGCGGATTCGCAGTCGAGGGGAACATCGGCATCGACGCGCAGGGCGATGAGCATCTTGCCCTCTTCGTCGACGGTGATCAGCGGCGACACCATGGTCGCCTCGGTCGGTTCCTCATGATCTTCGGCCAGAGCCAGGCCGGCCATCGCCATCGAAGCCACCACAGCGACGACGAGCACGGCAAACGATCTCTTCATGGGTCCACCACCATTCCTAAGCGAGAGATTAACTGAGAGTATACGCCATTACCACGCTACGTGTCTAGACGGGTTTTGATCAATAGCCCCCAAAACGCGGCAACACCGCCCCAGCCCCTACCGAGAAACGGCATCATCTCAGGCGGGGGCGCCCTGGCGCGACCGCTCACTCGGTCGCCGCTGCCGCTCGGTGCGCAAGAACTTGAAGAAACACCACGTGGCGACGGCGCTCAGCAGATGCCAGATGGCATGGGCCTGGATCAACGAGTCGGGCCGGCACCACTCGTGCTCGTCGGTGCCGGTGAGCCAGATGGCATACGCCACGATGAATGAAGCGCAACCGGCCCAGAACCACGGCGTGTAGCGCCGCCGCCCCGGCGCCGGACCGGTGGCGATGACCCCGGGAACCCAAAAGAGCACCACCCACCAGTACTCGCCGAGGTCGGCGAAGATCTCGCCCGGCATGATCCCGAAGATCGCCGCCACGACGAAGCCCACCAGACCCGACCACAGCCGCGCCGCCGGCGACCAGAACCGGTAGAGCACTTCACTGATAGTCCACAGCCCGATGGAGACCCCGAAAAGGTCGAGCCCGATGCCGAGGTCGTTGCCGAAGAACCAATAGCCGAACGCGTACAACCCGAGGAGGGCACCGTAGGTGCGAAAGAGGGTGCTCTGGCGCCAGCGGCCCAGAATCGACAGGTTGAAGAGCCACGGAATCAGGATGTAGGCGACCATGGAGACGTTGTCGATCCAGGCGCCGAAGAAGGTGTGGGTGCCGTGCATCACCATCGAGCCGGGGCCGAGGAAGACGGCCGCCGACGCGTACAGCAGCGCCACCGGCTGATGCCCGAAGAAGCGGTTACCCATCGGGGCGGCGCCGACCCGATCGCGAGCGAGCACCCGGAACATGGCGAGCCCGGCCACGATGAACCCGAGGTTGCCGAGCGTGTTCACCGGCTCCCGCAACAGGCCGGCACGCACTCGCTCACACCAGCGGGAGATCTCTCCGATCGGTGACTCGTTGGCGGCGGGTGGGCCCCAGCCGATCAGGCCGATCGTGACGTAGAGGATGGTGAAGCCGGCAAGGGCATACACGGCGATCGTGGTCGGGCTGCGACGGCTCACCCAAAACACGTTACCGGCGCCGAAGGCCCCGACGGGGCATGGGCCGAGGCCATTACCCTGCTGTCGGCAACACACGTTGGGCTCGGGGGGAGACAGGGTGCACCTCAAATGCCGATAACAACCCCTCAGGAGCTGCGGGACCATCTGGAACTGGCCGTCGCCGTGGAGCTGTCCACGGTGCCGCCCTACCTCTATGCGATGTACTCCATCGAAGACCCCTCCTCCGAGGCCGCCCTCCTCATCCGTAGCGTGGTTGCCGAAGAGATGCTCCACGCCGCGCTGGCGGCCAATCTGCTCCTGGCCGTCGGCGGCAACCCCGACTTCTCCTCCCCCGACTTGATCCCGCGCTACCCGAGCGACCTACCCCACCACCGGCCCACCCTCACTTTGAATATCAAGCCGTGCTCGCAGCAGCAGATCGAAGAGCTGTTCCTGGTGATCGAGCAGCCCGAGACCCACGCGGCGCCGCCCGAGGACGATATATATACGAGCCTCGGCCAGTTCTATCACGCCATCGAGCGAGGTCTGGAGCGAGTCGCCGAGAGCCATGACATCTTCGCCAATCCGCAGACGGACCGGCAGATGGCGAAATCGATGTACTACCGGCCGGTCGAATTCGATGCCGAGGACAGCGGCGGCCTCCTGCTGATCAGCGACATCGAATCGGCCGACGAGGCGATTCACATCATCGTCCATCAGGGCGAGGGAGTGTCGGACGAGAAATGGGCCGACCCGGCCCACAAGGAGCTCACGCACTATCACAAGTTCTTGCGGATCGCCGACGGCACGGCCCCGATCGGCAAGGTGGCCCCGGCCCCCCTCAACCCCCGCAGTGCCGACTTCCCACCGGAGGTGCGGGCGATTGCCGACCTGTTCAACGCCGCCTATCGATACGTATATATAACGATGGACGGGATCTACCAGGCCGGCAGCAATCGGGACGCTCTGGTAGGCCGGCTCTACCGGCTCATGGTGGATGTCATGTCGCCCCTCGCCCGCTACCTGATGACACTGCCGGTGGGCGACAAGGTCGCCGGGCCGACGTTCGAGGTCTACGACTTCGGCGACAGCGACCCGTGGGACCACCTCACGGCACTCGCCGCCCAGGCGACTGAGGATCATCCGAACCTGCGTCCCGTGGCCGAGGCCGTAGCGGGCTTGTAGCGCTACCGTTGGCGGTATGGACGATGCATTCGTAGCCCCGCAGATCAACACGGTTGCTATCGACTGCCACGATCCGGAACGGCTCACCGAGTTCTGGACGCAGCTGCTCGGCGTCGAGGTCCGCCACTCGTTCGATGATTTCGTGTGGCTGACCGCGCAGCGCAGAGGCGGGGTGACGCTGGCCTTCCAGAAGGTGCCCGACCCGACGCCCGGCAAGAACAAGCTGCATCTCGATGGTTATCACGAGGACCTCGACAGCCTGACACGACGGATCACCGAGCTCGGGGGCTCGTTCGTGGCCCAGCACACGGTGGCGGACTTCATCTGGAACATCTATGCCGATCCCGAGGGCAACCAGTTCTGCTGCGGGCACCCTCTCGAAGCCGGTGCCTAGCGTGGCGGTGACGCCGTGCGCTGGCTGATCGCGGCGGCACTGCTGCCGGCTCTCGCCTACGGGTTGCACCGCTTGGCCCTCTGGGCCGATGGGCGCGGCTATGTCTATTACCGGACCAAGCCGAAGTTCAAGGGATCCAGCCTCGGGCTGATCGAAGGCATCTACAACCCGGCCGTCGAGCACGTCGTCGAGGAGCGGGCCGGCGAGCGGGCCCGGGGAGCGCAGGACGAATCGGGCGACAAGCCGGGCCCCGGGGACGACGCGACGGCGCCATAGCGCCGCGATCCCATTAACGATTGTTCATCGGCTTCATGGTTTGTTCATTGCGTTTTCGTCACTTTCGGCACGGACCACCTTTACGTTGGATGAGGTACACGCACCGACCTGAGGGAGGAACCTCATGCGCAAACTCACGACCCTGGTGGCAGCCGGACTCATATTGCTCGCCACCGCCGCTCCGGCGCTCGCCGGCGGCCCTCCGCCCCGCGGCGATGACGGCGAACGCGTCCGCGTTGTCGTCTACGTCGAGAGCCAGGGCCTGTTCTTCGACTCGATCGTCGGCCCGGACCTGCC
>CAMYJM010000254.1 GCA_947258635.1 uncultured Acidimicrobiaceae bacterium | reverse complement strand
GCAGATCGGTCACTTCCTGCTGGCGAACCAGCGCGTTGTTGAGTACTTCCTGCTGCGAGAGATAGGCCTCCCTCACGGCCCGGAGCCGGTCGAGGGTTGCCTGGTCCTCGAGGGCAGCCCGCGCCATGTAGCCCTCCCCGAGCCGGAACTCCGTGATCGAGTCGGCGCTGAATAGGTCGAGGCGACCGACGCTGGCGTTCATGTACATCGACCGGGCAATCTCGCGCGCCTCGGCCCGGGTGATCGTGAGATCACGTTCTCGGTCGGTGAGGGCGGCGGCCATCCGGCTCAGGTCGTATTCGATCCCGATGGCCTCCTCGACAGCGGCGTCGTACGCCTTGGTGGCATCCGCCAGCTGGCGCGAGGCATCCCGGCGGTCCTGGGCAGCGCGCGCTACGTCGTCCTCAGTCACCTTGCCGGTTTGGGCATAGGCCGGGACGGTCACCGCCACAACGACAACCGCTATCGCAAGAGCGAGCCTCGCGAGCACTCGTTACCTTTCATCGGGCACCACCACGTGCATCTCCGCCGATGACGGAGATGTCAACACTAGGCGGTTCTCGGATATCAGCTTCTCGAGCTGAACCTGAACCTGGGCGGCCGCGGCCGGGATCAGCTCGGGGGGAATTCCCACATAGACGGCCTCGGTGATGGCGGCGGGCACATGGGCACCGGCGGCCACGGCCGCCACGATTTGGCGTTCCCGCTCGTGACGATGATCGATGTACTCCGTGATGGCGGCGGCGGCGTCCTCGATCGTGTCCCCGTGGCCCGGACGCAGCCGCTCCGCCCCGAGTGAGAGGACCCGATAGAGCGAGTCGAAGTAGGCGGCGGCGTCCTCGATGATGACGGTTGAGCCCTCCATTATGTGATCCCCGGTGTACAGCTCCGATCCGACGAGGAAACACATGTGGTCCCAGGTATGGCCCGGCGTGTGCACTGCGATGAGCTCTCCGCTGCCGACCGTGATCGTGGAACCGTCGACGATCATCATGTCGGGAGTGAAATCGGGGCCGGGGGCAAACCCGTACGAGGGAATGCCCAACCGCTGGGCTAGGGGATTGGCCAGGGGGGCGTGGTCGGGATGATTGTGCGACACGATGACTGCAGCCGGCACCAACTCACCGAGGGACTGCTCGATGGCGGCCAGGTGGGAGTCGATGACCGGTCCCGGGTCGAGGATGGCGGCCTGCTCGCCGTCATGGATCAGATAGGTGTTCGTGCCCGGCCCCGTGTACGGGCCCGGATTCGGAGCCAACACGCGCCGGCACTCCACTACTCGAACTCCGCGATTCGGCGACCCGGCCGCTGGAGGCGGCGAGCCGCCGCGGCCAGCTCCTCGAAGCCGTAAGTCATCCCGGCCAGCTCTTCGTACTCCGGCTCACCGGGCAGAACCAGGCGAATCGACCCGTCGACCTCCATCTTGATCCTGGGCTGGACGGCCTCTACGTCAATCCGAGCCGCCCGCTCCATGAAGGCAGCCGTCGAGGTGGCCCGGGCGAGCTGTTCGAGCGTGACATGGGTCGGAAACGGGACGACCCACTCGCCCTGTGCCGCCCGCAAGATCACGTCACGCGGGCGTACCCACTGGATTTCAACGAGTTCCTCGTCGTCCGGCAGCGGCGTGATGTCGGCGGTGAGCACGGTGGCGAAGAACCGGGCGTCGTAACGGATCGGCAAGTCGGCCGGGGTGACCCAGTTGGCGAAGTAGCGCACATCGGCGACAAAGGTCTCGCCGGCCTCCTCGAGGGTCTCGTACACATCGCGCTCGCCGAGCACCTCGGAGCGGGGCGGCGCCGTCAGCCAGATCCCCGCTTCCTCGACCGTCTCGCGCAGCGCTGCCAGGATCCACGGGAGTTGCGACGGCGCATTGTCGCCCATCAAGAGATCGGCGGCCCGGGCCCGATCGACCTCGTCGACCCTGCCGCCGGGGAATACCCAGGCATTGGCCATGAAGCGGGCGGTCGCGCTGCGCCGACCCATCATCACTTCCATCCCCCGCTCACCGTCGCGCAGCAAGCAAATGGTGGCCGACGGGCGGGGGACGGCAGGAGGCCTCATTGAATCGTCACCGGGCCGCGGCCATACCTCCGTGAGAACCAGCGCCGCACCATCTCACGAACCGGGGGCACCAGCAGGCTGAACCCGACGCCGTCGGTGAGAAAACCGGGAGTCAGCAGCAATGCCCCGGCAACCAGGATCATCGCCCCATGTGCCAGCTCCTTGGTGGGCACGACACCCTGGAGCACGGAGGCTTGCAGCGCCGCCAGCTCGGCCCGGCCCTGACGCGACACCAGCGAGGCTCCCACCAGGGCCGTGGCGACAACGATCGCCAGAGTCGCCGGCAGCCCGATACGCTCGCCGACCGTCAGAAACAGTGCGATTTCGACGATAGGCGTCACCAGAAACAGCACAAACAGCGCCGGCAGGGGTCTCATGCAGTTGAGGATACCCATCCGGGTAGGCTGCGCCACATGGAGCTGCGAGACCTGCCGGGAGTCGACAGACTCGCTGCCGACGTCGCGGCGAGACTCCGCTCGCCGCTGCCCGAACCGCTGATCACGGTGGCGGTCCGTCAGGCCATCGATGAAGCGCGGCAGGCCATCGTCGGCGGCGGGGAGGCAGATCCGGCCGCCCTTGCCCTCGAATCGCTGCGGCCGCTGGCAGCCACCCGGCCCCGCCGGGTTCTCAACGCGACCGGCGTTCTCCTCCACACCAATCTGGGGCGAGCGCCGTTGGCGGCCCGGGCCGCCGCCGCCGCCGCCGATCTGGCGATCGGGTATCTCAACCTCGAAATCGACCTTTCGACCGGTGCCCGCGGCGGCCGCGGCCAATATGCGGCGGAGCTGCTCAAGACGTTGACCGGGGCGGAAGCGGCCTTGGTGGTCAACAACAATGCCGGCGCGCTGCTGCTCTCGCTGGCGGCCCTGAGCGGCGGACGGCGGGTCCTCGTCTCCCGCGGCGAGCTCATCGAGATCGGAGGGAGCTTCCGCTTGCCGGACCTGATGGCCTCGTCGGGAGCGATCCTCGTCGAGGTGGGGACTACCAACCGCACCCGACTGGCCGACTACGCGCAGTCGATGGAGGGCGCGGCCGCCGTCCTCAAGGTACATCCGTCAAACTATCGGGTCGAAGGGTTCACCGAGGAAGTCGGCTACGGCGAGCTGGCCGGGCTGGCCGCCAAAGCCCGGATCCCCTTCATCGCCGATGTCGGCTCGGGGCTGCTCGATACCCGCACTCCGTGGCTGGACGGGCCGCCACCCTCCTGGCTGGCGGGCGAGCCGGGGGTGCGCCAGACACTCGAAGCCGGGGCCTCGGTCGTTCTCTTCAGCGGCGACAAACTGCTCGGCGGCCCCCAGGCCGGCGTGATCGTCGGTCGGGCCGATGCGGTCGACATGATCCGGCGCCACCCCATGGCCCGGGCATTGCGGGTGGACGGCATCACACAGGCGGCCCTGGTGACGACACTCGAGGCATACGCGGCGGGTGACGGTCGGGCCATCCCGTTCTGGGCGATGGCCACGATGGACGTGGCGGTGCTCACCTCGAGGTCTGCCGCATTGGCGGCCGCGATCGGCGCCGCCGCCGCGGTGATCGACTCTCACTCCGTGCCCGGCGCCGGCTCGGTCCCCGGCGAGATGATCCCGTCGCCCGCCGTCCGCGTCACCTGCGACGCCGATGCGGTGTGGCACGGCCTGATCAGCGCCACTCCCCCGGTGATGGCCCGCCGCAAGCAGGGGGCGCTCGAGATCGACCTGCGGACCGTCCCACCGGGCAACGACGGCTACCTCGCCGGCTTGCTCGGAAGGTTGCTCGGATAGCGGATGCCGATCATCGCTACCGCCGGCCATGTCGACCACGGCAAGTCGACCCTGGTCAAGGCCCTCACCGGCCGGGACCCGGACCGCTGGGCCGAGGAGAAGGAACGAGGCCTGACCATCGACCTCGGTTTTGCCTGGGCTCGGATCGGCGACCAACCGGTCGGCTTCGTCGACGTTCCCGGTCACGAGCGTTTCATCAAGAACATGCTCGCCGGCGTCGGAGGACTGGACGTAGCGCTGTTCGTGGTCGCCGCCGACGAAGGCTGGATGCCCCAATCGGAAGAGCACCTGGCGGTGCTCGACCTACTCGATGTGACCCGGGGCGTGATCGCGCTCACCAGAATCGACGTTGCCGATGCCGACATCGTGGAACTGGCGCGGATCGAGGTCGAGGACCGGCTCGCCGGCACCTCACTCGAACGCTCGCCGATCATCGACGTGTCGGCGGTCACCGGTGAGGGGATGGACGAGCTGGAGACCGCACTGGCGGCCGCCCTCAGCGCCGCCGGAGATGCGCCCGACACCGGACGGCCCCGGCTCTGGGTCGATCGCAGTTTTGTCATCGCCGGGGCCGGCGTCGTCGTCACCGGCACTCTGCTCGACGGAACAATCGCCGCCGGCGAGAACGTCGAGATGTGGCCCGGCCCGCGGCCGGCCCGGATCCGTAGCTTGCAGAGTCACGAGAACGAGGTCGCGATCGCCTATCCGGGATCACGAGTCGCCGCCAACCTGGTCGGCCTGGAGCGGGATGACGTTACTCGGGGCGCATTGCTGTGCCGGCCGGGCCACGCCGCCGAGTCGCAGAGGTTTCTGGCGAGTGCCCGCCCGGTACGAGGCCACGACGCCATCACCGATCGCGGCGCCTACCAGCTCCACGCCGGAAGCGGCGCGTGGCCAGTGCGGGTGCGAGCGCTGGACGAAGGCACGTTGCTCATCACGGCATCCGACCCCATTCCGCTCGCCTGTGGGGACCGCTACATCTTGCGCGAAACCGGGCGGCGGGCAGTCGTCGGCGGCGGTCGCATC
>CAMYJM010000253.1 GCA_947258635.1 uncultured Acidimicrobiaceae bacterium | reverse complement strand
GGCCGCGACCGCGGTCGACGTGAAGGCGGCGATCGGGATGGTGGAGGACGCGACCGGGGTCGCCGTGACGGCAACCGTTCCAGCCGCGATCGCGGCGGATATCGCGACCGGGGAAAGAGACGGGACCGGGGTGGCGACAGGGGCGACAGGGGCGACAGCCGCCGCACTTCCAAGCCGGGTCGCAGCGTCGTCTCGTTCGAGGACGACTTCGAGAGCGGTCTCTAGAAACTCGCAGCTCGAAGCCCCCGCCGCGGCGGGGGCTTCAGCGCGTCTCGGGCTGGATCGCCACTTCGACGAATACCGGATCCAACTCGGCTACCAGGTCGGCGACGGCGATTCCTATCAGGAAACCGCGCTTGCCACCGTTGATGAGCACCTCGGCGTGGTCCCGGATGGTGGTCTCACAGAGGATGGGCATGGCCGTGCGCAATCCGAAGGGTGAGGTGCCCCCCACCTGATACCCGCTGTATTGCTGGGCGCGCCGCGGGTCGGCCATGGCGACGGCCTTGACTCCGAGGTGGCGCGCCAGCCGTTTGAACGACACCTCACGATCGCCGTGCATCAGCACGCAGATGGGAAGGTGGTCGGCTGTCTCGAGGATCAGCGTCTTGATCACCGAGTGGGCGTCGACGCCGAGCTGCTCGGCGCTCCCGGTGGCACCGGAATGGTCTGTGTATTCGTAGTGATGCTCTGTGTACGGGAGGCCGGCAGCGCGCAGCACCCGAATCGCCGGAGTCACGATCGTCTTACGAGCCATATATGCGTGAATCTAAACCGGCCGCCCGCGCGCATTGCCGGTGGCATGGCGGTCAACGCCGGTGATTGTGCCGGCGTGGCCATGCGGGCAGGTGCGACGATGATTCGTTGTAGCCACTCTGGGTGGCATAGTATTGTGGATATATGGGGCTCAATTGCCGTGCCCCGTGAAGAGTTCGGGTCGATTGAGGTGGGCGAGCCGACCGCGCTGAGCGGCGCGTTTTGAGGGGAGACATGATGCGGCGGGGGATACGAGCGAAAGTGGGCCTGCGGCTCGCTGTTGCGCTGGCCGTGGTCACCAGCCTTCTGATGAGCGTCCCGACCACGGCCGGGGCGTGGGACTCGCTGCGCGACTACAAGTGCATGCGGCGCGCCGATGCCTATGCGGCCGATCCCCATCCCGGGTTGTCGCCGGCGGAGCGCCAGGAGCGCATCGACTGGTTGTACGCCCAATGTGCGGAGAACCGGGCCGTCGAGGCGATTGCCGAAGAGCACGGTTCGACGGCTCCCGCGCTCTTCCCCAACACTTCGGACGATCGGCATGCCCATCCCCTCCACTGCTTGCACCTCGGCGACAACAGATTCGGGATGCATACCGAGTGGAACTCCTCGAACCCACCGCCAGATCCCTACGGCCCCGGGGGGGCGGCCGCCATCAACATACCGGGTGAGTTCATGTATGCCTGGATCGACGGCAAGCCGCGTTTCCTGATCCGCTACGTGTTGTGGACGATCGACGATCGCGCCGGCAATCCGGTCTCCCCGGTGAGGATCATGCAGCACCCGACGTACGAGGGGACGCCGCAAATCGCCGTGGCCACCGTCCACTTCCAAGAGGCCTACGAGCCCACCTCCGTGTGGGTCGAGATGCCGGAGACAATCGCCGTGGCCAACCGGGTCAGGGATCGGATCCTCCCCGGCCGTAGCTTTGCCGTGCGGGCGTGGATGGACTCGCACTGTCATGACAAGCGCTACAAGACCAACATCCCGCAGATGGTCATCAACCGGGTCAAGGATCTCGGGTGGCTCAACGAGTCGGCCACGCCCCAGCCGGCCCGCGTGATTCGGTTCGAGGCCGACGGCAACCCGTCCCAAGCTGCGAGCTGGTCGCTGGTCGAGGAGCCGGTGACTCTCCCGTCACAGATCCGCACCAAGAACATCTATCGCTGGTTCTACGACGCCGATGTCGGTTATGTGTCGAGTGACGTGGTTCCGCCGGGGAGGCCGTTGCGGTTGGTGGCTGAGGTGCGCTCGGCGACGCGGGTGATGTTGTCGTGGGGGGCGGCTTCTGACGATGTTGGGGTGGTGGGTTATCGGGTGTTTGTGAATGGTGTTGAGGTTGGGTATACGTCGTCGTTGGCGTTTTTGGTGCGCAGGTTGTTGCCGGAGACGCAGTATCGGTTCAAGGTGTTTGCGGTTGATGCGGCGGGGAATGTGTCGCCGCGGAGTCGGATTGTGAAGGCGACGACGTTGGCTGATACGACGCGTCCGAGCCGGCCGCGGCATACCACGGTGACTGCTTCGGCGACTGAGGTGTTTGTTGATTGGAATCGGGCTACTGACAATGTGGGTATCAGTCATTATTTGGTGAAGAGTGGGGGGCGGGTGCTGGGCCGGACTACAGACACTTCGTGGGTCATGAGCGGGCTCCAACCGGGGACTGAGTATGCGGTCGCCCTCTGGGCGGTTGACACATCCGGCAACAGGAGCCGCCGGGTTCTGCGGCGAATCACCACGTTGGGCGCGACCAACACGTACCACGCGATCGCTGAGGGCCACAGGTGGCGTTACCTCGACGACGGCTCGGATCTGCCTGCGCGCTGGAAGTCGGTCGGGTTCAATGACTCCGGGTGGGACGCCGGCGTCGGTGAATTCGGCTACGGCGACGGCGACGAGGCCACTCGGGTGAATGACGGCCCCAACAGCAATCGGTTCATCACCACCTACTTCCGAACCAACTTCGAGATCTTCAATGCTTCTGCAGTGAGCAAGTTACGGCTGCGCCTCGTGCGCGACGACGGCGCAGTGGTCTACATCAACGGGGTGGAGGTGTACCGGAGCAATATGCCTTCCGGACCGATCGACTATGACACCCTGGCGGTAGACGGCGTGACGGGGGATGCCGAGTCTCGCTGGCGCGTGTCCTCGATCCCGACCGGCGCTCTGGTCGACGGGAACAACGTGATGGCGGTCGAGATCCACCAGGAACACCGCACGAGCAGCGATATCTCCTTCAACGCCGAGCTCATCGTCAATCCCTAGGAGAACCAGTTTGCATCGGCCGGTGACTAGGCCTCGGCCCGCCGCCCGTGCTACCCGGAAAATGACCCTCGCGCCGCCGGTCGGAATCCGATACCTTGATCGTGGGCTGGCCCCATGAGGGCACGACCGCGCACCGCCCAAGTAGGGGAAATCGGTGTCTGGGAGACAGGGGCACGTTGGCGTGTCCAGGTAGGAAGGCGATTGGTGGCTCGAGAATCAATCGCGTCGGTGTCGGGAAAGCGCCGGCGCGCCATTCGGCGTATCTTCGTCGTCACCGCGGTGGCGCTGTCGTCGCTCGCTGCGGTGCCGGGCCCGGCGGCGGCCGCCGTGCCCTATCCGGAGGTGCCCCTCGACGGTTGGGACACCAACGGCACCGTGTACGCGGTCAAGGTTGTTGGTGACACCGTATATCTCGGGGGTTCCTTCTCCACGCTCCGTTCCCCCGGCGGTGGCACAACGATGGCTCGTAACAACTTCGCCGCGATCGACGCCGTCACCGGGGAAGTCCTGCCGTTTGCCGCCGATACGAACAACACCGTGCGCGCCATCGAATCCGACGGTTCGACGGTTTGGGTGGGCGGCATCTTCTCCAACATCGGCGGCGTCGGCCGTTCGAATATTGCAGCCGTCGATGCGACATCGGGTGCTGTGCTCGGCAGCTTCGACGTGTCGGTCAATGGAGGCGTCCTCGGACTCGCGCTGGGCGGGGGCCGGTTGTACGCCTCCGGGCGTTTCACCCTCATTGCCGGCCTTCCCCAGGGCCGCATGGCATCGCTCGATCCGGCGACCGGGGTTCCCGACCCGGCTTTCCAGGCCGGCGCAGATGCCGAGGTGCGCGACATTGCGGTCTCCGAGGTATCGGGGCGCCTCTTCGCCGGGGGCCGTTTCACGACGATCGGCTCCCAGCCGTGGGCATACCTGGCTGAGCTGGATCCCGATTCCGGCGCCGGGATCGGGCCAGGCTTCTCGCAGGCGGATGCGCCGGTCCTCGACCTCGATGTGTCTCCGGACGGCTCTCACGTGTTTGCGGCCGTCGCCGGTTTCGAGAACCGGGCGCAGGCGTGGAGCACCCACAACGGACTGAGGCGCTGGTATCACCGCGTGATGGGCGATACCCAAGCGGTGAGCTACTTTGACGGCATCGTCTACTTCGGATTCCACGAGGGATACGAAGACGACCTGACGCTGCGCCTGCTCGCCGCCGACGCCCTGACCGGGGAGTTGCAGGACTTCCGTCCCGCCATCGACAGCTTCTTCGGGGTGTGGGCGATCGACGCCGCGGCCCGGGCATTGGCGATTGGCGGGACGTTCACCGAGGTGTCGGGGGTCCTCACGAGAGGCATCGCCATCTTCCCGGGGCCCAACACGCCGCCCGACTCGACCGCCCCATCCGCACCGGGCGACCTCGTGAACCTCATGCCCTCCGGAGAGTCGGTCACGCTGGCATGGGATCCGGCCACCGACGATCGCGGCGTCAGCCACTACCGCCTGCTTCGTGACGGCGCACTTGTCGGCGTGGCGGTGGAGCCGTCGTTCACCGATGAAGCCGTCGAGCCGGACACGGAGTACTCGTACCGGGTGCAAGCCTCCGATCTTGCGGGCAACCTGTCGGCGCGCAGCGCGCCCCTCGCGGTGAAGACGTGGACGACCCTGGTGAGGGCAGGCGACCCGTGGCGGCATCGGGATGTTCCCCAACCGGCGGCCGAGTGGCGGCAGCCGGGTTTCGATGACTCCGGTTGGGGGGTCGGCAACGCCCAGCTGGGCTTCGGCGAGGGTGACGAAGCGACCGTGCTGGAGCGGGGAATGATCACCTATTACTTCCGCCGGCAGGTGACCATACCGGCCGACAAGATGGTC
>CAMYJM010000252.1 GCA_947258635.1 uncultured Acidimicrobiaceae bacterium | reverse complement strand
CCGATTCTGTGGCTCATAGTCCCCGACCGGTCTCCCGAGCACGGCCCGGTAGCGCGCTCGCAGCGCGAGCGCGATCTCGAAGAGGCCCTCGCACGCATCGGGTCCGAGCTGAGCCGCATGGGGATCGCCACAGACAAGCCGGCCACGAAGCCCAACCTGGAGCGATCTGAACTGGCGCGACTCTCGCCACGAGAACGAGACGTTCTCGAGCACCTTCTCAACGGGCACCGCGTCTCCACCATCTCGCAGCGGCTCGCCGTCTCAGAGCACACTGTGCGCAACCACCTGAAGTCGATGTTCCGCAAGCTCGGGGTCCACAGTCAACCCGAGCTGATCGATTTCGTACGCGATGGCCACGGCGGCAAGCCGAGCTAGCAGGCGCCGCCGCTCTCCCCCATCGACTCCCGGTGTTGGCTCTGCCTGCCTGCGGCCACTCCCGGTGCTCAGAATGATTACGCTGCTCGCCTGAAGCATCAAGAGGCTGGGAAATGGTCACGCTACGCCTGTTCGCGAGTCTGCGAGAGATCGCACAAACGAGCCGCCTCGAACTAGACGCGGATTCGGTGGGAGACGCCCTCGACCAGGCCGTCGCGCGGTTCGGCGATCGGTTCGCCCGCAGCCTGGCGACCGCTCAGATCTGGGTGAACGGGGACAAAGCCGGCCGGGAGACTCCGCTGAACAGCGGTGACGAGATGGCGCTTATCCCGCCCGTATCCGGTGGCGCCGCGACCCTGCAGGAGACGACCGACCCGACGCGCCTCGCGTTCACAGCCACTCTCGGGGTTACGGTGCTCATCGGCAATCTCATCTCGGCCGAGGCACTTGCCTTCGCCGCAGTCGGCGCGATGATCGCGTGGCTCTGGGACGTCGCCGACGCTTACGCGGCGCGCCAGCCCGCCTTGCAGCTCATTCCGGCGATGGCCGCCGCCACTGCCGGAGCGTCCGCGGCCTACCGGTGGGGCCAGCCGGGGCTCGCCGGCGGCGTCGCCCTCGGCATCATGCTGGCCCTGGCGTGGACCGTCTTCGATCGCACCAATCGGCGAGTGGAAGCATTCGCCGTCAGCGTTCTCCTGGCCGGAGTGGCGGCTCTTGGCAGCGGCAGCCTGGTCATTGTGAGATTGCGCTCCGTCACCGAGACATCGGCCTTTCTCGCGATCGCCGCGGTTGCCGCCGTGGCCGCGTGGGCGGGCCGGCGGTTCGGCGGTGCCTCCCTCGACTCCAACCTGGCCATTGGGCGGTCTGATTGCCGGCCGGGTGCTCGGCTCGATGGTGCGCAACGGCGACGTCCTCCACACTGTGCGCGCTCCGGGGATGCTGACGATGGTCGACCCGGCCGTGGTCGGCGTGTCCCTGTGGTGGGCGTCGCTTGTGATGTTCTCGCCGGTGGTGTCCGGCTGAACGGGGTCCTGAAGCCAAGCGCGCGCCTCGAGCGCCAGAATCGGAGCTAGCCTGGCAGTCTATGCGAGCCTTCCGGCCCCGCTTTGTGGTCCTAGCAATTGCCATGGCGCTCCTGTACGCGTCGCCGATTGGCGCGCTCGCCCAGAGCCGGGACTCTGCAGACAAGGCCGCCGCGGAGGCCAAAGTGGCCTTGGCCGATCTGCGGGCGGCCAACGACCAGCTCGATGCGGCACTGGCGGAGTTCCACACGCTGGAAGCCGAAATGGAGGCGCTCACCTGGAAGATCACCCAGCTGACAGACCGCATCAAGGACTACGAGGGAGAGGTGAGGGATCTCAAGTCGCGCGCCGAGGAACTGGTCGCAACCGCCTATATGTCGGGCGGCACCGATCTCGTCCAGATCGCGCTTGAAGTCGACTCGATCCAGGATTTGCTGGCCGGACAGGTACTGCTCGATCGGGCAGCCGACAACGATATGGTGTCGGTCACCCGGCTCGATGCGGTCCGCCGAGAGATGAACCGGCTCAAGGATGAGCTCGACGTCGACCAGCTCCGCGTCTTCGAGCTGCGGGCGGCTGCCGACGCCAACGTGGTAGCGCTCGACCAGCTGCAGCGAGCTGCCGCCCAGGCATACAACAACGCCAAAGACAAAGCCTCGGCCGAGCTCGCCAAATACATCGCCGAGAAGAAGCGACGCGAGATCGCAGAAGCGGCGCGACGCAAAGGCGCGGCCGCCGGCTTGCCGTCCGGGTTGACCTCGGGTTTCCAGTGTCCGGTGCCGGGAGGCAGCTTCATCAACGATTGGGGTTTCGCCCGTTCCGGCGGACGCACTCACAAAGGCACCGACGTCTTCGCCGCCCGCGGCACCAAGGTCTATGCGCCAAGCGCCGGCCGGGTCTCGCTGCGGTCGAACTCGCTGGGCGGCATTGTCGTCTGGCTTACCGGAGCCGCCGGGGTCTCGTACTACATCGCCCATCTCGACGGCTACCCGTCGGGGCTCTCCACCGGCAACCAGGTGTCCAAGGGCCAGGTGATCGGATACGTCGGCAACACGGGAAATGCCCGCGGCACCAGCCCGCACGTGCACTTCCAGATGCACCCCGGCGGGGGGGCACCTGTGAATCCGTTCCCAACACTGCGACACTATTGTTGAATTTGCTTCCAAATGAAGCGAAAGTCGAAAGGTATCACTCTGGAGCAAAACCGCCGCCGCATCGACATCATCTCTGATGACGGGTTCGCAGACGATCTCGCCAACGTGACGTTGGACGACCTGCGCGAGCGCCGCCGCATATGCGACATCGTCGACACCGAGCTTTCGTACTACCGGCGCTTGCTGCACGGCCGTATGGACCTGCTCGCGTTCGAGATGCGGCGCCGGGCCGGACAAGAGACCCGAAGCCTCATCGAGGCACTGCCCGAGATTCTCGCCGACTCAGGGGGAGGCAGCATCTCCGGCGACTTGCCGGCGCGCTCGCTCCCCATTGAAGCACCCGACTCTCCGATAACGGGACGTCGTGAGATCGACCGGGTGCTCGAAGACGACTTCCTGGCTCATCTGCCCATGATCGAGGATCCGGAGATCGAGCAGATCCAAGCCCTCCTTGCCGAGACGGAGGCCGCGATATCCACCCAACGGCGCACCGTCTACGACGCATACGAGCGGATCCAGACCGAGCTGTCACGCCGCTATCGCGACGGCCTGGCCGATGTAGACGAGCTGCTGAGCAGCTGACCGGTGCTGGCGCACACGGTCCGCTCCGGGCTAGTCGAGTCCCTGCACCGCGGCTCGGCGATCGCGGTCGACTCGACCGGCCGCGTGCTGCTGGAATACGGCGAGCCGGATCGGCCGGTTTTCTACCGGTCCGCGGTCAAACCACTCCAGGCGATCGTCGGTGTCCGCGTGAGCAGCGGTCTCTCCCCCGAGGAGGTGGCCATAACGTGCGCCAGCCATAGCGGGTTACCGATCCACATCGCCCTAGTCGACAAGATCCTCCGTGACGCCGGACTGACTCCGGCCGCGCTGCAGACACCCCCCGATTGGCCGCTGGGGGAAGCCGCCGCAGCCGCCGCGCACGCCGCCGGGCATAGCAAGCCGCAGCGGATCTGGCACAACTGCTCGGGTAAACACGCCGGGTGGCTGGCGGCCTGCCAGAGCGCCGGCTGGGATCCCGCCTCGTATCTTCAGCCGGACCATCCCCTCCAGCAGCGGGTACTCGACATCGTGCGCGACGCCACCCAGGTGGAGCCAACGCCAACTGGAATCGACGGTTGCGGGGCCCCGACGCTACGCGGCTCGGTTCGCGGCCTGGCAAACGCGTTCGCCCGCCTCAGCTCCGACGACGAGTTCGCCCCCACGGCATCGGCGGTCCATCGATTCCCGTCGCTGGTCGCGAGCAATGATCGTGCCGATGGCAAGCTGGCCGCCTGGTGGGACGGGCCCATGAAGGCGGGCGCCCAAGGGCTCCTCGGCGCCGGACGCCACGGCATCGGCGTTGCGGTACGCAGCGAGTCGGGCTCGAGCGAGATCGCAGTGCTCGCGATGATTGCCGTGATACGCCACCTCGGCCTGCTGTCGCCGGCAGCTCTGAGTGCCCTGACCGACGAGGCGGCGCCGCCGGTTCTCGGAGGTGGCGAGCCGGTTGGCACGATCGAACCGGCGCTGGCGCTATGACGGTGGAGGTCCACTCCGATTGGACGACGGCTGCCTTCGCCCACCCACCCGTCGCCGCCGCGGTGGGCCCATTCGCCGGGCGCCCCATGCTCCAGACCTGGTGGACGTCGCAGGGAACCGGGGACCTGCTCCTGCTCGAAGGTCCAGACGCGCTGATTCCGATGGCCCAGATCGGCGGGACGATCACTCTGCTGGGTGCAGCCGACCTCTTCGACTACCACTCCCCCCTGGGAGCGGGCGTCGGCAAGTTGGTCGCCGCGTGGGCCGCAACGCTGCCGCCCGGCATCGCGATCGACTTCGACAGCCTTCCGGCCGACGCAGCAGACCTCGTGATGACCGGCCTCGGCGAGGCCGGCCTTGCTCCGGTCGCCGCCGTCCATCAGAGCACCGCGGTGCTCGAGCTGCCCGGCGATTTCGACACCTATCTGGCGAGCCTGGACAAGAAACAACGCCATGAGACAAGACGGAAGGGCCGCCGTTTCACCGAGATGCTGGGCACCCCCCGGCTGGCGCGAGATCACGGCCCCGATGCCGTCGCTCGATTCGCCGCGATGCATCGGCTCGCCGCCGGCGACAAGGGAACCTTCATGGACCCGTCGATGGAGACGTTGTTCAATCGGCTCCACACTGAGGTGGGCGCCGTGATCGACTTTCTGTACGGCGACGGCGACGAGCCCGCAGCCGCCGCGTTTGGCTTCGAAGATCCGGGCGCTTACTACCTGTACAACTCGGCCTACGACCTCGCAGCGAGTGCCGCCTCTCCGGGCATCGTTCTGGTTGCTGAGCTGATCAGGCAGGCTGCCAAGGCCGCTCGCGGTCGGTTCGATTTCCTGAAGGGCGACGAGGTCTACAAGTACCGGCTCGGTGCCGTGGCCCGGCCGCTGTGGCGGATCACGGCACACACGGGAGCGCCAGTGTGATCGAGCGCGTGGCCTACCTGTCGATGCACACGTCGCCGATGCTCCAACCGGGCGTTGGCGATGCCGGCGGTCTCAACGTCTACGTCGACGAGCTGGCACGAACGATGGCCAATCGCGGCGTTGACGTGAATGTGTACACCAGGCGAACCGATGCCGGCCAGCCGGATCACGTGCAGGTCACCAATGGCTATCGGGTTCACCACATCCAGGCAGGCCCGCCGCAGCCCGTGGTGACGTCCGAGCTGCCCAAGTGGATCGGGCTCTATGCCGAAGGTGTGATCCGCGACCTCCGATCGGGCCCACCCACCGATGTCGTGCACTCTCACTACTGGGTGTCCGGCTGGGCCGGCGTTCTCGTCAAGGAGGCACTGCAGATCCCACTGGCCAACAGCTTCCACACTCTCGGACGGATCAAGGACATATCGCGGCGCTCCGACGAGGCGCTGTCGAGCCCGATGCGGACGATGACCGAGGAGGAGGTGATCGCCCGGTCCGATTGCGTGATCGCGTCGACTCCCTACGAGTTCGATGACCTGCTCGACCACTATGCAGCCAGTCCCGAGCGTTTGTGCACCTCGCCGCCGGGCATCGACCACTCGATCTTCAAGCCGGGCGACCGGGAAGCGGCCCGCGCCTGGCTCGGGCTGCCTGCCGGCCCGCTCGTGCTCTTCGCTGGCCGTATCCAAGCCCTCAAGGGCCTCGATGTGGCGATCGGCGCGCTGGCCCGAATGAAGCAGCCGGCCCATCTGGTGATCGTCGGGGGCCCCAGCGGCCTCCACGGAGAGGCGGAGGTCGAGCACCTGCTGGCACTCGCCGAAGGCCTCGGGGTCGCGGCGCGAGTCCACATGATCGCCCCGCAGCCGCATGCCCGGCTGGCGATGTTCTATCAGGCGGCGGACGTTCTCGTCATGCCGTCGCGGTCCGAATCGTTCGGCCTCGTTGCGGCCGAGGCACAGGCCTGCGGCCTGCCGATCGTGGCGAGCCGGATCGGGGGTATCCCATATGTCGTCAACGACGGCGAGAGCGGGATCCTGGTCGATGCGGGTGACGAGCCCGAGTTCGCGGCGGCGCTCGACCGGGTGCTCGGGGAGCCGGGCCTGCGAGCCGCGATGTCCGCGGCCGCCGAGATCAAGTCCGGTGAGTTCAACTGGAA
>CAMYJM010000251.1 GCA_947258635.1 uncultured Acidimicrobiaceae bacterium | reverse complement strand
GATCCAGCCGAGGTAGTCGTTGCGCTGGTAGAACGGACGCTCCTCATATGCCGCCAGCAGCTGCCGCCCCTCGAGTTCCTCGAGGACGTCGTCCGGCATGACCTGCACGGGGCGCCTAGCCACGCCGCAATCCTACGGGAAGCCGGCGGCTTGGCGCCGCTAGCCTCGGGTTCGCAACCCACGAACAGGGGATAGTCAGTAAATGTCCGCCTACGTGATCTACACCGCCGATGTCTCCGACCCCGACCAGTACGAGCTGTACAAGGCGCAGGCCGCCCCCGCCGTCGCCGCCCACGGTGGCGCCTACATAGCTCGTGGTGGCGCCATCGACGTACTCGAGGGTGATACCCCGCGCGGGCGCACCGTGATTCTCGAGTTCCCCACCATGCAGGCGGCCCGCCAGTGGTACGACAGCGACGAATACCAAACGGCCCGGGCCCTGCGCGAGAACGCCGGCCGGGCGTCTGCCTACGTCGTCGACGGCATCGGCTGAGCCCGGCTAGAAACCGCAGATCGACAGGGCGATCCCGTCGAGGATGTCGCTCTCCGAGACCGTTAGCCGGGTGCGGCCCGAAGCGACCAGAGCTTGCTCGGCGACGATGGCCCCGCCGAGGATCACAGGGGCGCGAGCCGGGTCCATGGAAGGAATCGCCGCGATCTGCTCTACGGTGAGCGTTGCCAATCGCGCGACCATCGCCCGCAGTTGCTCGCCGGTCAGCACCGTGCCGTCCACGGAAGCCCGGTCGTAGACCTCGAGGTCCAGCTGGGCTGCCGCCAGGGTGGTGACGGTGCCGGCGACCCCGATGGCGCGACCAACCGGCGGCAGCTCGAGCTCGGAGCCAAACAGATCGGCAACGTGGCGTTGCGCATCGTCAACCATTTGCGGATCGGCCGGGCTCGCGCCCAAGTACCGCTCGGTGAGCCGGACCGACCCGATGTCGACGCTGGCCGAATAAGTCGGCTCGTCGATGCCGACCACAAACTCCGTGCTGCCTCCGCCGACGTCGATCACGAGGATCGGCTCATCCGGCGCCGGATCGTCGCGGCCGCTCGTCGCGCCGCGGAATGAGAGAAGGGCCTCCTCGGCGCCCTCGATGACCTCAGGATCAACCCCGAGCACCTCTGCCGCCGCAGTGAGGAACTCCCCGGCATCGGCTGCATCGCGCAAGGCCGAGGTGGCCACCGCCCGCTTGCGATCCACCGCCAGCTCAGCCATGGAGGCGCCGTATCCCCCGAGCACGCTGAGGGTGCGTTCTACTGCGTCCGGATGGAGAACACGGGTGCCGTCGACCCCCTGGCCGAGCCGGGTGATGACGACGCGGCGAGCGACGTCTTCCAGCCTACCGGCGATGCTGTCGGCGACCAGAAGTCGAACCGCGTTCGTCCCGATGTCGACCGCGGCGATCCTCAAGTCGCCCCTTCCGGGCGTTTTGGCTCCCGCCATGAGGGATTGCGAACGACAGCGCCGTCGACCGAGGCGACACAGGCAGCGGCGCAGTCGAGGGGTTCGACATCGCCGGCCGTCCATTCTCCGACCACGTTGTCGTTGCCGGCGGCAAAGTCGGCATAGTGAGCATGGAGACACTTGACACCGGCTACGGCCCCGGCGACACCGCCGGAAGGCGGGGGCCGATCGAGCGACTCGTCGACCAGGGCATCGCGCTGCGCCGCGTAGCGTGCCATCGCCGCCTCGTGACGTCCGGCTAGTCCCGGATCGGCCTCCAGTCGGCGCTCTGCCGCCTTCACTCCGCCGGCCGATTCGACCCGACCGATGCGCCGCGATGCCAGCGGGCAAGTCAGCCAATAGGTGGTGGGGAATGGGGTCCCGTCATCGAGATGGGGGGGCACCACGATCACCACCGGTAGCCCGAGATGGCACCGGACCGCCACATCGATTGGACTGCGCGGCTCCCGCTCTAGCTGGGCCGCCACCGCAGCACGGTCATCCATCGGGCTCGAGATCGCGGCCGGTCAGGAATTCCCAGAGCTTCTGGAGGAACCCCCGGTCATCGAACGACGCCGCCGGATCGCGCGGCGCTGGGAGCTCGCTTCCATCCGGGGAGTCAATGGTCACGCCGATCTCACCGGGCTCGACCATGCCGAGCTGCTCACGCGCCAGCTCCTCGACCCCGACGTCAGTCTTCAGATCCTCGATCCGCTGTTGCAGGACGAGGTTCTCCTGCTCCAGCGTCGCCAACTTGCCCTGGGTGTTTTCCACCTGCCGGTTCTGGGCCAGGATCTGCCGGAACGGGAAGATGCCCGCAAGCGTCACAGCGAGAGCCACTATGAGCACCACGGCGATGAGCGGGCTGTGCCGCGATCGTGTCTCCCCGTCACTGTGGCGCGCCATGGGCACCCTTCCTGAAGGTCGCCCAGCCGGCGTAGCGCGCGTCCGAGCCCAGGTCCTCTTCAATCCGCAGCAACTGGTTGTACTTGGCGGTCCGCTCCCCGCGCGCCGGTGCCCCCGATTTGATCTGGCCGGCGTTGGTGGCCACGGCCAGGTGGGCAATGAAGGCGTCTTCGGTCTCGCCCGAGCGGTGCGACACCATCTGCCCGTACCGGTTCCGCTCCGCCAGCTGCATCGTGTGCAGCGTTTCCGAGAGCGAGCCGATCTGATTGACTTTGATCAAGATCGAGTTGGCGACGCCTTCGGCGATTCCCCGCGCCAGGATCTCTTCGTTGGTGACGAACAGGTCATCCCCGACGAGCTGGATCCGCGACCCCAGACGGTCCGTGAGGGTCTTCCAGCCCGTCCAGTCGGCCTCGTCAAGCCCATCCTCGATCGATACCAGCGGGAAGTCGTCGGCCAGTTCGGCCAGGTAGTCCACCATTTCGTCCGACGTGAGCTGGCGTCCGTCGAGCTCATAGCGGCCCGCCCGGTGAAGCTCGCTGGCGGCCACATCGAGGGCGAAGGCGACCTCCCCGCCCAGTTGATAGCCGGCGGCCTCAACCGCCTCCGACAGGAGCTCGAGAGCGCTGCGATCGGCACCCAGGTTGGGGGCGAACCCGCCCTCATCGCCCACGTTGGTGGTCAGGCCGCGGCCCGCCAGCACTTTCTTGAGGGCCTGGTACACCTCGACCCCGGCCCGGAGCGCCTCGGCGAAAGATGCGAGCCCGCCCGGCACGACCATGAACTCCTGGATGTCCACCGAATTGGCGGCATGGGCGCCGCCGTTGAGAACGTTGAGGCAGGGCACCGGCAGCGTGCGCGCCGCGGTGCCGCCGAGGTACCGGTATAGGGGTAATCCGAGCCCGGCGGCCGCTGCCCGCGCCGCCGCCAGGGACACGGCCAGGATGGCGTTGGCTCCCAGGTTCGCCTTGTTGGGGGTGCCGTCGAGATCGATCATCACCTGGTCGATCTGTTCCTGGCGGGTTGCATCGAGGCCGACCACCGCCGGAGCGATCGTCTCGTTCACATTCTCGACGGCCCGCGCCACTCCCTTGCCGCCGAAGCGGCCGCCGCCGTCACGAAGCTCGCTGGCTTCGAGTGCCCCCGTCGATGCTCCCGAGGGAACGATGGCACGGCCGAAACCACCACCAGCGAGGTGGATCTCGGCCTCAACCGTCGGGTTTCCCCGGGAGTCGAGGACTTCGCGGGCCCAAACCTTGCTGATCGAGGTCATAGGGGCCCTTTCTGTGTGTCAAATCTATCACGAGGGGGGCCATGTGCCGAGTAGCCCTACCGCCGGCCGCCCCCAGCGGCTGACCAGGCTAGTGGTCCGCACTCGAGGCGCCGCCTATTTGACCGGGGTGTGTCCGCGAACCGTCGGCGCATCCGACGGCGCGCCGAGAAGGGCACCGAGCGCCGCCGCGACGGCGTCACGGCCGAGAGCGACGATTGTCGCCAAGGCGACGAGGACGACGACAGACGCGAGTCACCGTGATACGTTGCTCCGGCTACCTAACTGGGAGGATCCTATGGCTACTTCCGCAGCCATCCCGCACGCCCACCTCAGCAGGAGGTCGTTTCTCACCGGAGTCGGGGCGGCGGCTGCCCTAGGATCGGCGGCCGTTCTGGGGGTAGCCGATCCCGCCGAGGCCGCAGGCAAGGGAGGCGGCTTCGGCAGCGGCACGAACGTCTTCTCGAACTCTTCGGCTCCCAGGCCGATCGAAGCAGTGGTTGGCACCGCGGAGCCCGGGTTTGTTCCGCCGCCCCCATTTGACTTCATTCATTGGTTGCTCCCCGGGCCGCCGGGGGCGACGACCCAAATCCTGAACCTGCCCGCCTTCGGGCTCGACGCAGATCCGAGCCTCATGAGCGACTACCACGGGTTCACCGCCTATGCAGTGCTGGCCGGATCAGCTCGCGGCAACAACGGCGAGGAATACGACGTGGAACTGGACATCCGCGTCATGGACGGAAAGTACGTCGGTGAGGATGGGAGGACCCACGAAGGCACCTTTGGATTCTTCTGATTCGACTTGTTCACTCCCGGTCAGGGAGCCGCCGGACAAGTCCATGATTTCAACCCAGGAATCCTCCCCAACGGCCTGTTCTGGACGATGGAGATCCCGCGCAACTCGTTCCAGCGGATGCAGCACGACACTCGCGCCCGCCTCCGGGTGAGGGACCTGCCGATGCCCGACACGTTCTTCTTCTCGAACAACGTGTCCATCGCGGCCCAGATCGACGTTGATGTCGAGTGGAAAGCCACGTCGGCTCCGGTCAGGCGCGGCGAGGGGCTCGATGCTGAAGATCCGTTCTTCACCAAGTTCATCGGGGAATTCGCCGATGCGAGCTGTGCCGGTCACGGCGGCGGGGCCGAAACCGGCTTCCAGTTCAAGACGGGTGATCTGACCGCAGATGGGTTCTTTGCCGAGCTCGGCTACCAGAGAAACGGGGTCTTCCTGGAGTAGCCGGGCCGGGATAGTCATTTCGCTGCGATTCCTTGCCGCCGGCGCCGGCGGTAAGGA
>CAMYJM010000250.1 GCA_947258635.1 uncultured Acidimicrobiaceae bacterium | reverse complement strand
TGTAACAGTGTTCATCGATGTCCGCCTTGAAGCCGATCTCGAGACGTGTCGGATTGTGTACGAAGCGCAGACCGCCGAAGGTATCGGGACGGGAGGCCCCATAGTCCGACAAGCGTCGCACATCGCCTCCCAGCTTGGACGCCTCATAGCTGCGTCTCGTTGCACGATCCTCACCTTCGGCGAGGAAGTTGGGGCAGCCGATCTCAATCGGGGGAGCCGTGGTATCGACCGGTGCGACCGGTGCGACCGTTGCCGTCGACTCGACCGGATCATCTCCCCGCGCGGTGCCCGCATCCTCCATCGGGCCCGCACCGCATGACACGACAACAACCGCCCACGCAGCAACAGCTATCAACACTCGGCGTCTCATGACCTCGCTATGACCTCCCGGTGACTGTTCGGCACCAAGACCCGCTGCCTGAACCTGCCCGCCACCTTCGATAGTGCTGCTACGCGACGCTACCCCAGGCCTTCCAACACGTCCCGGCGCCACTGCTCCGTCTTCTCGACGCGGTTGAACGTGTAGCAGTGGAAGCTGTCGACCGCGGCGATCGGATCGGCCAGGATCTCGGCCAGTCCGATGATGAGGTCGTCGGGCCCGTAGGCACCGGGCCGCACGAACCTGCCGACGAGCCCCGTGTTCTTGGAGAGGAAGCGCAGCGATTCGCCGACGCCGATCCGAGCCGAGATGCCGATCAGCTTGTGCAGCTCGGCGACGCCGGGGATACCGATCGAGACGGGAAGCCCGTTCCCGCTCTCGCGCTGGCGCACCAGCCAGTCGACGATCGCCGCCGGCGTGAAACACATCTGGGTCGTCATGTAGGAGGCGTGACGTTGCTTGTCGATCAGGGCCTGCTGGATCTTGTCGTCGGGGATGAAATGATGCCCCTCCGGGTAGGCACCGATACCGATGACCAGGTTGTGCCCGATCTCTTCCATGGCTTCGAGCACCGACAGGGCGTCGAAGAACTCACCCGGATCGGTGGTGTCGCCTCCGATGACGAACGCCCCCTCGATGCCGCCGTCGTCGATCTGCTTCAGGATCCGCTCGAGTTCGGCCCGATCCCGCATGAGCCGGGCCGAGATGTGGGGGCTGACATCGAACCCCCGGCGGTGCAACTCGAGAGCCAGGTCGACGGTGGCCTGCATGCCCTTGCCCGGAGATGCCGTGACGGAAACCCGCGCGCCTTCCGGAAGGTACGCCGCCTGCTCCAAAACGTCGCCGAGCGGGATCAGCTCGTACGTGAAGCTCTCGAGCAGCGAACGCATCGCCGCCCGGCCCTTGCCCGAGATTGTCGCCTTGCGCTGGAACATGAGCGCACTCCTTATACGTCCGAGTCCGGAAAGGAAGCTTTGCGCCGCGCGATCCATTCCGTGAGTCGCTCGTCGACGGCGTCGTCGAGCGGCGGCGCCTCGAAGTCACGCAACATAGCAGTCCAGGTCTCGTGCGCCCGCGCTACCGAGTCCTTGGCGCCGTCCTCTTCCCACTGCTCGAAGCTGTTGTTGTCGGACTGCGTCGAAGACCAGAAGGCCGATTCGAAGTTGGCCAACGTGTGCTCGGTGCCGAGATAATGGTTGCCCGGGACGTTGGTCAGCAGCGATTCGAGGGCCAGGCCGTTGTCGCTGAGGTCGACGCCGGCGACCCAGGTGGCCATCATCGCAGCCTGGTCGGCATCGATGATGAACTTCTCGTAGCCCATCGCCAGGCCCCCTTCGAGCCAGCCGGCGGTGTGCAACAGGAAGTTGACCCCGGCCTGAATGGCCGGCAGGAAGCTGATCGCCGATTCGTAAGCGGCCTGGGCATCGGGGATCTTCGACGCGGTGAAGTTGCCGCCGGAGCGGAAGGGGACACCGAGCCGGCGAGCCAGCGCCGCCATGACGTACAGCACCATTTGCGGTTCGGGGGTGCCGAATGTCGGCGCCCCGGACTGCATCGACATGGAGCTGGCGAATGACCCGAAGATCACGGGCGCCCCAGGACGCACGATCTGGGTGAACGCCATCCCGGCCAGAGCTTCGGCCAGCGTTTGAGTGGCGGCGGCCGCCACCGTCACCGGAGACATGGCGCCGGCCAGGATGAAGGGCGTGATCAGGGTTGCCTGGTTGTTCTCGGCATAGGCCTTGGCCGAGCCGAGCATGTTGAAGTCCCACGACATCGGTGAGTTGGCGTTGGCCAGCCCGAGGATCACCGTGTTGGCGCGCACGAAGTCCTCACCGAAGACGATCTTGGCCATCTCCACCGAGTCGGCCGCCCGGTCCGGATGGGTCACGCTGCCCATGAACGGCTTGTCGGAATACTTGATGTGGGCGTACACCATGTCGAAATGTCGTTTGTTGACCGGGAGGTCGACGGGCTCGCACAGCGTGCCCCCGTTGTGGTGCATTGACGGTGACATGTAGGCCAGCTTGGCGAAGTTGGTGAAGTCCTCGATGGTGGCGTAGCGGCGGCCCCCGACGAGATCTCGCACAAACGGAGACCCATAGGCGGGCACCAGCACGGTGTGCGGGTCGCCGATGATCACGGATCGGTCCGGATTGCGGGCGTGCTGGGTGAAACTCCGCGGGGCGCCGGCTTGGATGAGGCCGCGGCACATGCCTCGGGGAAAGCGCACCCTCGTGCCGTCGACATCGGCCCCGGCCCCGGAGAAGATCTGCAGGGCCTCGTCGTAGCCGACGACTTCGATACCGACCTGCTCGAGCAGCAGGTCGGCGTTGTGCTCGATCAGCTCGAGGCCCTCGAGGGACAGCACCTCGAGCGGGGCCAGCTGGCGCGTCAGGTAGGGAATCGACTCCAGCGCATGGGCGGTCCGGGCTGCCTGCCGCGCCGCCCGGCCCCCGCCGCGGCGGCCTCTTCTCTCTGTCATGGAGTGCTCCCTTCTGCCCGGACTCGGCGCGCCGCCCGCCCCCGGGTGCGGACGGGCGCCGCCTCGCCTGGTGGCAGGTCCACAGCGGCGGCCAATTGCGAGAACTGGTCGGTGGCGTGAGGAATCGCCATGGCACCGACAAACAACTCCTGGAACCGCGCTTCGGTCGCCGTTTCGATCTTTTCGATCTCCGTGGCCACCTGCTCTATCTCGGCCCGGGCCGACCGGCTGAGAAGGGCCATCATCGACCCGGTGCCGGCCGCGTTGCCGGCGGAGGACAACCTGGCAAGATCGCAATCCGGGATGAGGCCCAGCACCATGGCGTACTTGGTGTCGATGTGGCTCCCGAACGCGCCGGCGAGCCGGATCTCATCGACGGCCTCGACCCCGAGATGCCCCATGAGCAGTTTGACGCCGGCGTACAGGGCGGCCTTGGCGAGCTGGATGGCCCGGACGTCGTTCTGCGTTATCGAGATCGCGGCTGCTTCGTCGAGGACGTACGAGCTCGTGCGGCCGTCGGCGATGATGCGGCGGTGCTCCCCGGCAACGACGCCGTCGCGGCTGATAACGCCGGACAAGTACAGCTCGGCTACGGCCTCGATGATCCCGGAGCCACATATCCCGGTGACCCCGATCTTCTCGATCGAGCCGGCGAAGCCCGCTTCGTCCGACCACAGCTCGCTGCCGATCACCCTGTAGCGTGGCTCGAGCGATTCCCGATCGATGCGAACTCGCTCGATTGCCCCCGGAGCGGCGCGCTGGCCACCGGAGATCTGGGCGCCCTCGAAGGCGGGTCCGGTGGGGCTCGAGGCCGCCAGCAGGCGGCCGGCGCTCCCGAGCACGATCTCGGCATTGGTTCCCACGTCGACGAGGAGCTGCACTGCATCGCCCCGATGGGGCCCCTCGGAGAGGACGGCGGCGGCGGCGTCGGCCCCGACATGGCCGGCGATGCAGGGCAGCAGGTAGAGGCGCGCCCCTAGGTGGACGTCGAGACCGATCTGGGCGGCCATCCCGGTAACCGCTTGGTCGACGGCGAGCGCAAACGGGGCGGTCCCCAGCGGCGTTGGGTCGATACCGAGCACCAGGTGGTGCATGATGGGGTTGCCGACGACGGTCACCTCGAGGATGTCGGCGCGCTCTGCGCCCGCCTCGGCGACGAGCTCGCCGACGAGGTCGTTCATGGCCTGGCGGACGACGGCGGTGAGCTGCTCCTCGCCCCCGGGGTTCATCATCACGTAGGACACCCGACTCATGAGATCTTCCCCGAAGCGAATCTGCGGGTTCATGACGCCCGCCGACGCCAGCACGTCACCCGACGCCAGGTCGCAGAGATGGGCGGCTACCGTCGTCGAGCCGACATCGAAGGCCACACCGAGGCCAACATCGCGAAAACCGGGCCAGATGCCGGTCACCACGGTGCCGTAGTGGACGGCAACGGTCACCTTCCACTTGCCTTGCCGCAGCGCCGGCTGCAGCTCCGGGAGGAGCGCCGTATCCACCGTCAATCCGGGAAGACCCCACTGGCGCTCCAGGGCCGTCAGGAGCCTGCTCAGGTCGCTGGCGGCGTCGTCGAGCGTCGGCTCCGCCACCTCGATGTAGTGCAGCTTCACCACTGGATCGACATCGATGGCAACGACTTCCGCCCGCTTGCGCACCACCTGGCGATGTACCTGGCTGTCTGGTGGCACGTCGATCACCACGTCGCCGCAAACCTGCGCGGCGCACGCCAATCGCCGATCGGCGCCCAGAGGTCGCTTACCCCGGTAGTCGATCTCGGTGGGCCCGGGAGCGGACAGGGCGTTCGCCGAGATCGGCATTCCCGGCGCCGCCGGCGAGATCGGCATTCCCGGCGCCGCCCCCACGGTTACCTGGCAGCGGCCACAAATCCCGCGCCCGCCGCCAACCGAATCGATCTCGGCGCCGATCTCCCGGGCGACGTCGAGCACCGTGGCTCCGGCTGCGGCCCGGCCGCGACGTCCCGACGGGGTGAAAGTGACTCTGTACTCCGCGTCGGTCATTGCTGCCCTGGGGCCGATCCACGGCGCCGCCCGCCGCGACGGCCGCCATCACCTCCGCTCGGAGATTGACGATGCTTCGATATCCAGCGCCCGCAATTGGGATCGTGCCCGGAGATCACGTCGGCTGCCATCACCGCCGCCACGATGTCGGGCTCGAGGGGGTTGGTGATCGCCGATGTCAGCCCAGACGCGATCGCCATCGTTAGGAACGCCGCATTGATGCCGTGGCGGTTGGGGAGGCCGAAGCTGACGTTGGAGGCTCCGCAGGTCGTGTTCACTCCCAGCTCCTCACGCAGCCGCCGGACCAGCGCCATCACTTGCCGCCCGGCACTGCCCATGGCGCCGACCGGCATCACCAGCGGATCAACCACGATGTCGGCTTTCGTGATGCCGTAGTCGGCCGCCCGCTCGACGATCTTCTTGGCCACCGCGAAACGCACGTCGGGGTCCTCCGAGATGCCCGTTTCGTCGTTGCTTATCGCCACAACGGCGGCACCGTGCTTGGCAACGAGCGGCAGCACCCGCTCCATCTGCTCCTCCTCGCCGGTGACCGAGTTGACCAGCGCCTTGCCCTCATAGGCTGCCAACCCCGCCGCGAGCGCTTCGACGACGGAGGAGTCGATCGCCAGTGGCACGTCGACGAGCGATTGCACCAGCTTGATCGTGCTCGCCAGGATCGCCGGCTCGTCGGCGAGCGGGATGCCGGCGTTGACGTCGAGCATATGGGCCCCGGCTGCCACCTGGGCCACGGCATCGGCCTCGACCCGGCTGAAGTCGCCCGCCCTCATCTCGGCGGCCAGCAGCCTGCGACCGGTCGGGTTGATCCGTTCGCCGATGATCACGAACGGCCGATCGAACCCGATCACCACCTCTTTCGTTGCGGAACTGACAACGGTGTCGGTCACATGGTCTCCCCGTGAATGGCGGAAGCCGCCCCGTCGGGTCTACTCACCGCGATATCCATTGTTGAGGACGTAGTCGTTGAGCACGTCAACGCTGAAGCGCGCTTCGAGGGAGGCAACCTCGCTGTTGACCGCGGCTTCGAGGTCGTCGGGGCACGGCCGTGAGTCGCGCCTCCACTCGTCGAGGTACGCGTCGGTGCCGATCGAGCCGGCGCGCATCGCCGCCCGGTCGATTGCCTGCTGAAACCTCGGTGGCAGCTCGATCTTGTAGTGGGTCCGACCCTTCTTGGCGACGACCTGGGCCGGGATGTCCCGCCAGAGGATCACGCTCAATGTCGCGCTCACTGCGCCTCCCCGGAATGGGCTGCGGCCAACCGGCCCAGCCCTATCGCCATCTCACCGTACTCGACGTGACGGTGCTCGAAGGTCAGCCCGAGGCGCGCCGCACAGGCGCCGGCCCGCTGTATCAGCTCAGGGTCTCGTGTCTGTGACAGGTATACGAGGCGCCGGTAGTTCGAGAAGTAGGTATCGAGCAACTCTGGATGGCGATCGAGGCCCAGGGTCCGCCACACCATCCGGTCGAAGTGCTTCACCAGGAAGTCGGTCAGATAGAACGTGCCCAGCTCCTCATCTTGCAGCCGGGCGAACAGCTGGTGGCCCGCGAAGAACTCGTAGCAATGGGCCCCGGGCAACCGCTCGCACCCATAGCGCTCAACAACCCGGTCGAGTAGTCCCCCGGTGCCGCAGTCGGCGTAGCCGACGAGGATCCGGTCGTAGTGGTCGCGGGCCTGCTCGAGCCGATGGGCGACTGCGTCGGGGATCTCCTTCGGGGTGTTGTGCAGGGCTGCCGGCAGGCACTCCATGTCAACGTGCCCCCAGCCGTTGGCCGCAGTCACGTCCCGGATCTCGCGCGCCAGCGCACCGCACGCCAGTACCAGTACCCGCGGGGGGCGCGGTGGCCTCACCGCCACCATGGGCCGGCCACCGTCAGGCATCCTCGCTCATGAGAATCCGCCGCTTCAGCACCAGTTCCTTGGCGGTCTCGGAGGCGACCGCGGCATCGCGGCAGTAGGCATCGGCGCCGACGGCCATGGCGAACTCTTCGTTGAGCGGCGCCCCGCCCACCAGCACGATGTAGTCATCGCGCATGTTGCGCTCTTTGAGAGTGTCGATCACCACCTTCATGTACGGCATCGTGGTGGTCAGCAATGCCGACATGCCGAGGATGTCGGGCCGGTGCTCTTCGAGGGCTGCGATGAACTCCTCGGCATCGGTGTTGATGCCGAGGTTGATAACTTCGAACCCGGCGCCTTCGAGCATCATCCCGACCAGGTTCTTGCCGATATCGTGGATGTCCCCCTTGACGGTTCCGATGACGACCTTGCCGATCGTCTCGGCGCCGGTCTCGGCCAGCAGCGGCCGGAGGATCTCCATACCCGCCTTCATGGCGTTGGCGGCCAGCAACACCTCGGGCACGAAGAGGATGCCGTCACGGAAGTCGATCCCGACGATCCGCATCCCCTCGACCAGAGCATCGTTCAGGACGTCGGATGGTGACCAGCCCCGCTCCAGGAGAAGATTGGTACCCTGGGCGATCTCGTCGGCCAGACCGTCGTAGAGGTCATCGTGCATCTGGGGAACGAGCTCGTCATCCGCGAGCGTGGATAGGTCCAGTTCTTCTTCGCTCATCACAACCTGCTTTGCTCGCTCCGGGGGCCGCGGCCCGTCAACAAACACAACCGAGGGAGAGCACCCTATTCCACGATGCGGAACAGTGCTGCATCATGGGACATTACTCCACAATCTGCCCTCATGTCTACAGGTCGGAGGTGGATTCCCACCCCGAAATGCAAACCGGCAAACGCCCATCTAGCCTCTGATTCGTAAGGCCTCCGGCTTTGGACACGGCCCGGAAGCGGACGGTACTCTCGTTCCACGATTCGACCCTGTTCCGCTAGACGGCACAAGGCCGGCGGCCCGCGCCAGCATCAGAATCTCCCCCGGAAAGGACCACTCGTGAGTGACCTCCCCAGTAGCGCCAGAGTCGTTGTCATCGGCGCCGGAATTGTCGGCAACTCAGTCGTCAAACATCTCGCCGCTCTGGGATGGACTGACATCGTCCTCGTCGACAAGGGGCCCCTCCCCAACCCGGGGGGATCCACCGGCCACGCCTCCAACTTCATCTTCCCGGTCGACCACAACAAAGAGATGGCGATGCTCACGGTCGACTCGCAGCGCCAGTTCGAGGAGATGGGCGTCAGCACCACCTCGGGCGGCATCGAGGTGGCTCGCACCGAGGCTCGGATGAATGAGTTCCGCAGGAAGATGACCTCGGCCAAGGCCTGGGGTATCGAGGCGGAGCTGCTCACGCCGGAGCAGATCAAGGAAAAGGTCCCCTTCATCGACGAAACGATCCTCGTCGGCGGCTTCTACACGCCGAGCGTTTCCGTCGTGGACTCGCTACAGGCCGGGACGCTGATGCGCCAATCCGCCCTCGACAAAGGTGCGCTCACCGTCTCGCCGGTCACCGAAGTCCTCGACATCAAAGTCGAGGATGGCCGGGTGGCGGGCGTCGAGACCGACAAGGGCTACATCGCGGCCGAGCACGTCGTCGTCGCCTGCGGGGTGTGGAGCCCCCGCATCGCCAAGATGGCCGGAGCCACGATCCCGCTGACGCCCGCCGTCCACCAGATGATCGACGTCGGCCCCATCGACATCCTCCAAGAGACCAACAACGAGATCGGGTACCCGATCATCCGCGACATGGACACCTTCTGCTACGAGCGCCAAACGGGCGGCTCGATGGAAGTCGGATCGTACGCTCACCGCCCGATCTTCCACCACCCCGACACGATCCCGTCGATCGAAGAGTCACGGCTGTCCCCCACCGAGTTGCCGCTCACCCAGGACGACTTCGACCCGCAACTCGAGCAGGCTATCGACCTGATGCCGATGCTCGGAGACGCCGAGATGAAGTACGGCATCAACGGGCTGCTCTCGCTGACGCCGGATGCCATGCCCCTCGTCGGGGAGAGCGTTGAGGTCGAGAACTTGTGGTCGTCGGCAGCGATCTGGATCAAGGAGGGCCCCGGCACCGGCAAAGCGATCGCGGAGTGGATGACCCACGGCTATCCGGAACTCGACCCCCATGCCTCCGACGTCGCCCGGTTCTACACCTACCAGCGCACCGAGGAGCACATCCTCGATCGCTGCGCCGAGCACTTCAACAAGACGTATGGGATCGTCCATCCCCGCGAGCAATGGGAGAGCCAGCGCGACTACCGCATCTCCTCTCTCCACAAGCGGACGGAAGCGCTCGGGGCCGTCTACTTCGAGGCCGGAGGCTGGGAGCGACCCCACTGGTACGAGTCGAACGAGCCGCTGCTCGAGAAGTACCAGGACCGCCTGCCCGCGGCGCGCGAGCACGAGTGGGACATGCGATGGTGGTCGCCGATCCAAGATGCCGAGCACCTGGCGATGCGCGACGGTGTCGCCATGATCGATCTCACCGCGTTCGCCATCTTCGATTTCAAGGGTGCCGGAGTGGTCGACTACATGAACTACATGACGGTCAACCAGGTCGACAAACCCGTCGGCAGTGGCATCTACACCCCGCTGCTCAACCAGCTGGGCGGCTTTCGCTCCGACCTCACTGTCCTGCGTCTGGGGGCCAACCACTACCGCGTGGTCACCGGCGGGTTCGACGGCGGCCGCGACGCCTACTGGTTCCGCAAGTGGCTGCCCGGCGACGGCTCGGTGACGTTCGAGGACAAGACCTCGGCCCTGTGCACGGTCGGCGTGTGGGGGCCCCACGCCCGCAAGCTGATCGAGAAG
>CAMYJM010000249.1 GCA_947258635.1 uncultured Acidimicrobiaceae bacterium | reverse complement strand
GAAGGCGGTCGCCGACAGGTCGGCACCCGAGGCCAGTCCCGAGTAGGGCGAAAAGGCGAAGCCTTCCACCTCCGGCTCATAGGCAGCAGCTCGTTTCAGCACCTGATCGATGACAGATTGCTCGGCTTCGGTCAGCTCGAGTGCATCGATCTTCTCCGCCAACGAATTGAGTACAGCCGCGTCGATTTCCGCCATTCTTTCCTCCTGTGATCGTTCTGCTCCTCGGTCAACGATACGTTCGGGCTTACCTTCCGACAAACGGCCGCGGCGCCCGCCTACCATCGGCTCGTGATGAGGGCTCAGGCGGGCGGGCATTTGCCGCGGTGCGATCACTCCCAGGCGCGCTCCTCTGGAACGTTGATGGGGGCGCCGAGTGGACATGACTGAGGATCACCAGACCGGTTTCGCCGTGATCCGGCGCGGTGACCGCGTCGAAGTCCGCTACCGTCCGGGCTCCGCCGGAGAGGATGCGGCTCGCTCGATGGCGGCGGCCGCGGCGCGGGCGCGCCAGCACCTCGAGGGCATGGGGCCCGGGCCGGCACGGACGCCGGTGATCGTTCTCGACGACCCATTTCCCGACCCCGACGATCCGGCAACGTTGGTTACCGAAGGCAGCGTGGTCGATGGCGCGACCGGCGAGGTATGGATGGTGGCTACGCCGGAGACTCCTCCCGAAGACCCGCACCGGGCACTGGCCCTTCTCTACGGCGCCGGGCTACCGGCTGCTGATGAGGTCGAGCTGCTCGTCGAGGGCTACGGCCTTCACCTGGCCGGTGTGCCGAACACGCGTCCCCACCTGGCCGAGGTCACCATGCCACCTTTGGACTCTGCCGAGGGCGAGCTGCGCGATGCCATGGCCGTCGACTGGGTACGTTTCCTGCTCGAGCGAGAGAACGAGGAAGTGCTCCGCAAGCTCCTCGCCGCGGCTCGGGGCAAGATCGAGACGACTTTCCAGGATCTTTACGGGACGACCAGTGCCGCTCTGGAGCAGGCATGGCGGCGCGAAATTGCCGCCGGTGTACCCGACGTCAAGACCGGACAGTTCCTGGCGGCATCCCTGCGTTACCTGCGCCCTTACCGGCTTCGGCAGCTGGAGATCTTCGGGTACATGCTCTTCAGCCTTGCCTTCACCGCCGCCTTCCCTTTCGTGTCCCGGCACCTCTTCGACACTGCCATTCCCAGCCGGGAATACTCGGAGGTCGTACGCCTTCTGGTCTTTCTGGCCGCCGCTTTCACGATCTCCCTCGTCGCCGGGCTCCGCCAGGCATATCAGAGCGCGTGGGTGAGCGGCGCCATCGGCCGAGACCTCCGCCAGCAGATGTTCGACCGCCTTCAGGTAGCGCCCCACTTGTGGCTGAGCCGGTATCCCCAGGGCGACATTCTCTCCCGTTTGTTCTCCGACGTGAGCACAGTTCAGTCGGGTTTGTCGGAGACGATCGGACAGGGCATCTATCAGGGGCTGACTCTGGCGGTGGCGGCATCGATCATGCTGACAATCAATCTGCCCCTCGGCCTCGTCGTGCTGGCCGGCGCCCCCATCGTGGCCCTGGTGTACAAGGCGATGGCGACAGGTGCCCGCGACCGTAGTCTCGACGCCCGGGAGGAGAACAGCGCTCTGCTCACGGTGGCCGCGGAGAACTACCAGGCGATGCCGGTGGTCAAGCTGTTCGGCCTGAAGGGCCGGGAGAGCCGCAGATTCGGCCATCAGGCAGGCCGGCTCTTCCGTTCCCAGCGTCGCCTCAGCCTCTTTGGAGGCCTCTTCGGGCTGTCGGTCAACATGATCGTCACGCTGCTGCGGCTCGGCGTGCTTGGGTTTGGCGCGTGGCTGATTCTCCAAGACCGCTTCACCATCGGCGGCCTGGTGGCGTTCCTGGCAATCATGGGTGATGTCATCGGCCCGGTAACGGCTCTGACGACACTGGGGCAGAACATCCAGGGCGCCAGCGGGGCCCTGGTGCGCATCAACGAGCTGCTCGACGCTGAGCCGGAACCAGGAGATGGGGACCAACCCGACCTCTCACCCCTCCAGCACGAGCTCGTGCTGGCGGATGTCGCGTTCTCGTATACCCCGGGGCGTCGGGTGCTCGACGGCATCGACGCGGTCATCCCGGCCGGTTCGACCGTTGCTTTTGTCGGCCCGTCGGGATCTGGCAAGTCGACCGTGCTCCGCCTGATCATGCGCCTATTCGACCCCGTTGAGGGGGTGATCACGGCGGATGGCGTCGACATCACCACCGGTTCGATGAGCTCGTGGCGCGACCAGATGGCTGTCGTATTCCAGGACTCGTTCCTGTTCGACACGACCGTTCGAGAGAACATCGGCCTCGGTAAGGCAGGCGCCACCGACGAGGAAATCCACGCTGCTGCTGCCGCCGCCGAGTTGGATGAGACCATCGCCGCCTTGCCCGGAGGCTACGACTCCGTGGTGGGACAGCGGGGGCAGAACCTCTCGGGAGGTCAGCGCCAACGGGTTGCCATCGCCCGGGCATTGATCCGCAGCCCGCGGCTGCTTCTCCTCGACGAGGCCACGTCGGCGCTCGATCCCGCCACCGAGGCCCAGATCAGTGAAACCCTCCAGCGAGTCGGCGCCGACCGCACAGTGGTAGCCATCACCCACCGGCTCACCTCGATCACTCGTTACGACCAGATCTTCGTGATCGATGCCGGTCGGCTGGTCGAGTTCGGCACCCACGACGAACTCGTGTCGCTCGGTGGGACGTACGCTCGGCTGTGGGCAGACCAGACCGGTGTCGAGATCGGAGAGCATGCCCCCTTTGATGCGGCCGGGGCGCTAGGCAAACTCGTCTTGTTCCGCAATCTCGGCCGGCCCGAACTGGAAGACATCGCGGGACGCCTGCGATCGTTCATCCTCCAGCCGGGCGAGGAGATCGGTGACATCGGCCGCCGGCTTCTCCTGGTCAGGCGAGGCAGAGGTGAGGTGCTGACGCCGTCCCTCGGCGGAGAACTCGTCACCACCGCCGAGCTTCGAGTGGGAGATGCATTCGGGGTCAGGGCGTTGCTCGGCAAGGGCGGCTCATACCTGAGAGCTGCGGAGGCGCTGACCCTCCTCGAGATCGACAACGTAGTCCTGGATGGGATCATTGCCCGCTACCCGTCGGTGGCGGCGATGCTCGATAAGACCACCCCGGCCGACGGAGGGCCGAGCGCCGGCCGCAAAGTCGCCGCTGCTGCGTTCGCAGTCGCCAATGTGAAACAAGTCGAAGGAGTCGCCACGTGACGCTGCCCCATAGCCGGGTGCTGGACGAGATTGTCGATGCCGCCGTAGAGGTCACGGCCGCCTCGGCCGGCTGGGTTCTGATGATCCAGGGCAACGAACTCGTGGTCGTGGCCGCAGCCGGCGGCAAATCTCCGGGCTCGAGGGTCGGGCAACGGATCCCGGTGAGCGGTACGGCCGGCTTGGTGGCGATGTCGGGTCATCCGGCCGCCATCGAGTCACCTCCGAGCGATACTTCCAATGTCGGAGCCGGCGGCCTCGACGGCAACCCGGCCGGAGTATTGGCTGCCCCGTGTGGCGACGAGGACGTGCTCGGTGTGCTCGAGGTGGCGCGACCGGAGGGGAGCGCTCCGTTCACCTTCGATGACATCGAAGAGGTGACCCTGCTGGCACGGATCGCCGGCGCCGCTCTCGACGAGTTGGATGACTCCGGCGCCGCGGTGCCGTCCGCTCCCCACCTCAGCGCCGAGTTGACGGAGTTGGCGGAACGCAACCCGGCCCGCTACGCCGCCATCGCCAGGATGATCGACGCCGTGCTCGGACAGGGCTGATGGCCGAGCCGCGCCGTCCGGCCTGGACCAAGGATGTCAATGCGCTGCAGCTGCCAGGCGTGGATCGCATCGAGGATCTCACCCCGGAGTGGGCCTGGGAAAGCGCCGACGGCTCCGGTGTGCGAGTGGCCATCATCGACAGCGGCATCGACGCCGATCACCCCGACCTCGGCATTTCGGTCGATCGCGACGCCGCGGTCGCTTTCCATGTGGGTGCCGACGGCAAGGTCGTTGAGACCGCGGGGCCCCACCAGGACTCGTTTGGGCACGGTACGGCGTGCGCCGGGATCATCCACTCACTTGCCCCGGGTGCCCGACTGACGAGTGTCAAAGTCCTGGGCGAGGGCTTGCAGGGCAAGGCGGCAGCTTTTCTAGCCGGTCTCAAGTGGGCCATAGACAACGGCTTCCCGATCATCAATCTCTCCCTCGGCACCCGGCGGCGGGACTGGGCTCTCCCCTTTCACGAGGCATGCGACCGAGCCTATTTCGGCGGGTCGTTCGTGGTCACCGCCGCCAACAACGTACAGCGCCGTAGCTATCCGTCTCTCTACGCGTCGGTCACGAGCGTTGCCTGCACCACCGACAGTGATCCGTTCCGTTTTCAGTGGAATCCCAACCCGCCGACCGAGTTCCTCGGGCACGGCATAGATGTGGAGGTCCCCTGGTTGGATGGTCAGCGAATCCGCACGACCGGCAATTCCTATGCGGCCCCGCACATCTCGGGGATTGCCGCCCTCGTCCTGTCGAAACACCCCGATCTGCGGCCCTACCAGCTGAAGACGGTTCTGTGGGCGACGGCGGCCAACGTCCGCGAAGCCGGCGACATCGAGGCGGCCGGCAAGCTCACTCGGAGGATGCAGGGTGTCACCCGCCAGGGTCACACGGGGCGGTGACACCGACCGGTCCCGAGGTCGGCCCGCATCGTGTTGCGCTACTTGTTGATGACGATGCTGGCGCCGCTCAAGGGGCTAGACACTGCCGTGCCTTGATTCCAGGCGGGAAGTGGCGTCGTCGGCGCGTTCACTTCTCGGGAGGCACAAAACCGTCCGACGTTGCGATCGGCCGACCTTCTTCGAGGGGGAGGCCGCGGGGTAGTCGCTTCTCGGGGTCGAAGAAGGGCAGCTCGACGATGTCTCCGGCAAACT
>CAMYJM010000248.1 GCA_947258635.1 uncultured Acidimicrobiaceae bacterium | reverse complement strand
CAATTCCGGCGCTCAGATACGCAAGAACGGAGCTGTGCCGGCTGGCGCTGAACTTGCGTACGTGGCCGCCATATGTGGCCGCCAGATACGCAAGAACGAAAGCCCGCCGATCACCGGATCAGGCGCACGAACGCCCATCCCGGCGCCTGCCCCAGACCGGCACATTCCGAGCGGGGTCTCGAACACTGACCGTGACGATCGTCATCCTCGACGTGAACGAGTCTGCTGGATCCCTGGCGGCGTTGGGGGACCTGTTGGGCTGCCGCCGAGGTGATTGTGCGCTAGTTGAGTTCACTCTCATCACATCGTGGAAGATGATTCTCCCTGCGGGTTCCGCATGCATCGGAGTGGCCGGAGCCCAAGTGGTTTGGGCGAGCCTCCCGGCCCTGGTAGCAACCGCTAGCGTCAGCGGTGGAGGCGCTTGATGAAACACCCTAGGAGGGTCCATGCCGGAAGCCGATCCAGTCCCAACCTTCCAGTACGTCGAAGCAGCGGTGAGGAAGAAGACCTTCGGTGTCCTCACCACTATCGATCGCGGGGGAAAACCCCACTCGACCGGTGCCCTGTACGGGGTCTCACCTCCGGCATCGCCGTTTGCCCTCTTTGTCCTGACGCTGGAGAACTACGTCAAGGTCCGCAACGTCCGAACGAACCCAGAAGCCACGCTGGTGGTCCCTTTTCCCCATCGCATCCTCAGCTTCATTCCTGCTCCTTGCGTCACTTTCCGCGGTCAAGCCGATGTCGTCCCGTTCGCCGATACCGATGCCTGCTGGGGGTTCGATCAGCGAAGAATCCTACGGGACAACGTTGCTTGGCTGACTGACGCTGAACCCGTGTTCCTCAGGCTGACCCCCGAACCGAAGGTTCTGTGTCACGGTCTCGGCATCGGGCTGATCAAGTTGCGCAAGGAACACACTGCTGGTGGCTACCGGGCCCACATCCCCGCGGAAAGACTCGCCTAGCTCGACAGGGAGTGAGCTCCCAGATGTGGCCGCCCACGTTGCCGACGCGCAGGCAGCGTGGATTGACGACGACCTCGACGTGGAAGCGCATCGCTGGGCCAATCACCGGAGCGCACCGACGCTGTTGATCGAACCGCACAGCGCTCGCGGGCTCAACCGGGATCACATCCGACAGCTCGCAGCGTTCAGCGAACTCGTATCCACGCAGACAAACTGATCCCGAGCGATATCGCTCCCGAGCCCGAACAGCGCATAGCGGCCCTGATGCGCTCGATGCGAACTCCGGCAGTCACAGGCGGTCCAGCCGAACCGATCGCCGGTTATGGGTGGTCGGTCATTCGTTCTGCCATGCTGCGGTGAGGACCGAGGAGTTGCCCGTGACACCGGAGCCGCTGACCGACGCTCACCTCGACGAAGCAATCGATTTCCTACGGTCGGCCAACCCGTTCGCCGAGCACACATGGGGCTGGGAGACTGGCCGGTTCATCGACTGGCGGTGGGGTGGTAACGCGGTGCGCGACCAGAAAGAGCCGGGCTTCTTCGGGCGTCACGGCACGATCATTCGTCGTGACGATGCCATCGCGGCGCTGGTGATCGCCGAGGTTGGCGCCGACGACCATTGCATCCTGACTGCAACCGAGGACGGTGAACTGGTCGACTTCGCCGTTACCTGGCTGCTCAAAGAGCGCGATGGGGAACAACTGACGCTCCTTCCCTGGGATGAGGCGATCTGGGTTCATGCCGTGCTCACCGAGCTGGGTTTTGAGAAGGGTGACGCGGCCGAACTGGGGTGGGGATACGACCTCACGAGTCTCGGAGATCTGCCCAAGGCGCCAGAAGGGTTCGTCATCGACTCCTTATCTGGCGAAGTGGACTATCCCGAAATCAACCGGTGCCTTGAAGGCGCCTTCGGTGGCAATAGGGACCGGGTTCCGATGCTGCGCAGCCTCGCCACCAACCCGATGTTCCGAGCCGAACTCAACGTGGTCGCTCGCAGCGTCGACGGTCGGATCGCCGCCTACTGCCGTGGCAACGTCGACCCCGATTCGGGAGTGTGCAGCATCGACCCCGTCGCCACCCATCCCGACTTCCAAGGCCGTGGGCTCGGCAAAGCCATCGTGAGTGCTTGCTTCGCTACGCAGGCTCGGCTGGGTGGGCGGGAGAGCTACATCGGTTCGGCACCGGAAGGCTCGGCGGGAAGCCGGTTGTATCGGACGCTGGGTCCCGTCTCGAAGAGGAGCTACTCGGCGTGGTCGAAACCGCCCCAGTGAGGGTCGCACAGCGGGCCACCTCTTCGAGGCCCGCGGCGCGGCCACCTGGCGCGACCGGGATGCAGCCTGGGAAGACCGGGCTACCGAACACGCCGCCGAGATCATCACCTGGGCAATGGCTGACTACCCGGTGTTCCCCCACATCAGCCTCGCCGACCGCACCTGCGAGAGCTTCAACCCACCCCCGTCGCCAGCAACCTCGAGCCCGCCCGGCAGACGGCGACCGAACCCACCCAACGCCGGCCCAACATCACCCAAAGGCCGCCTCGAAGCGCGAAGCCCCTACCGAACCGCCGGTTCAGGAGCTATCGAGACCAAACGCTCGATCGTGTGATACACCCGCTCGGCCAGCCCGTACTCTTCGGGCTCGAGGAGGTTTGCCATCACCTTGAGGGTCCACTCCATCAGAGGCTTGGACCTGATCCCGACCGTCGTCAAGGTCTTCATCACCGCGGGGTTGCCGATGGCGTTCACGAAGACGCGGGCCACCCGGTGGTAGGCCCCATACTCGTCTTCGATGGCGTCGTCGTAGCGGCGCAGCCGGGTGAGGTCGCCGCTGCCGAGCGCCTCGGTGATGAAGCCTGACGCCAGCCGGGCAGTCTCGTAGGCGTAGTCGATGCCCTCTCCGTTGAAGGGGTTGACCGCGCCGGAGGCATCGCCGATGAGTATCCAGTTGGGTCCGACTCTGGGGCCGACCGAGAACGCCAGGGGCAGCTAGCCGCCGACCGGGCGCGTGAGCTGGGAATCAGGGGTGACCTCCCAATACTCCGGGAGCCGGTCGACGTACGCCTCGAGGATCTTCGAGGTGTTGATCTCCTTCCAGCCCTTGAAGGACGACACGAGGCCGGCGCCGACGTTGATCGTCCCGTCGCCGAGCGGGAAGATCCAGCCGTAGCCCGGCATGGCTCGGCCCTCCCTGTCCATGATGGTGAGCTGGCTCTCCAGCATGTCGTCCTGAGAGTTGGGCGATTCGTAGTAGCCGCGCACTGCCATGCCGTAGGGGTAATCCCGCCGCCGGTAGGCGCCGACCGCTCGGCCAAAGCGCGACAGGGAGCCGTCGGCGATCACGACGACGTCCGGGTGCACCCGCTCGATCGCCACTTCACCGGAGGCCTCGGTGACTCTCAGCTCGACGCCGGTGAGAGCCCCCTCCTCGACTATGGCGAAGGCCTCCGTGCCGTCGCGTACGACCGCACCCTGGCGGGCGGCGAGTTGGGCGACCTCCATGTCGAGGTCGGCCCGGCGGATGACTCCGCCCCAGTCCGGGTAGACGGTGTGCCGGGGCCACGGCATCTCGATCTTCAGGTCGCCGGCGTATGCCCGCAGCCCGTTGATCCGATGCATTCCTGGGATGTCGAACTCGAATCCCATGTCGAGCAATTGATGTACGGCCCGCGGAGTCAGGCCGTCACCACATGTCTTCTCGCGCGGATAGTGCTTCTTTTCGACGACCGTCACCGCGACCCCCGCACGGGCGAGCCAGTAGCCGGCGGCCGCGCCGCCGGGACCGCCGCCGATGACCAGCACTTGTGGGTTCGATGCCATCGGGGCCAGAGGTTAGGTGGGGCTCCGCCCACAGTGTGAATCCGCGGCAGTGTGAGTCCGCGGCCGGGTGCATCCGCGTCGATCCGCGGCCGGGGCACCGCTACCCGTCGGCGGCCACCGGCTCCGATGGGGCGGGCGCGCCTTGGGCCAGGGCCACGAAGAACAGGCCGGCGACGGCGGCCACGAACATCCCCGCCATCGGCGCGGTGAACCCGCCGGTGAGGTCGCGCGCCACCCCGACCGCCAGTGGGCCCAGGCCCCCCACCATCAGGGTGACGGACTGCTGGATTCCCATGCGGCGCCCGTAGTGATTGCGTCCGTACCACTGGTCCATAGCCAGCGCCCGCAAGGGCACCACCGCGCCGAAAGCCAGGCCGAACAGCACGAAATGGCCGTACATGAGCCACGCCGGACCGGCAGGGATCGCCAGTGCTACCGCGAGCGCCACCACCGCGAGGAACCACTGCAGCACCTCAGTGCCGCGCCGACGGCCCCCGAAGAGCGGGCCGAGAAACCTTCCGGGCATGCTGATCATGCTGGCGGCGCCGGCCAGGAGAGCCACCAGACTGACGGCAAACCCGGCCTCGACAAAGCGGTCGACGCGGTGGGCAACGACACCGTTGAAGGAGATGAAGACGAGAACCAACCCGATCGTGAGATAGGTGAAACGCCGGTCGCGCAGGATCTCGCCGAGCGGGACGTGTTGGGCCACCGACTCTTGCGCCTGTTCGGCAGTGCGCCGCGGGATGAGCAGCGCGCCACCGATACCGATGGCCGCGATGGCGGCCCCGAGGAGGCGGACCGTCGGGCGCCAACCCAGGGACGAGTTCATCGCTTCGATCACTGGGATGAACACTCCCCCGGCGAGGCCGCCGATCAGCGTCACGATACCCAGGGCATGGGGTCGGCGCGTCGGCGCGATGTTCTGGTTGATGACGACGAATGCCGGCTCGTAGTACGTCATTGCCGTCCCCGGGCCGATCAGGAGCCACCACGATGCGAGCAACGTCACCGGGTCCCCGGCCAGCGAGAATGCCACCAGCCCGGAACAGGTGAGGGCGCCCCCGGCGGCGGCGACACTCCGGGCGCCGTGTCGATCCATCCACTTACCAATGAACGGTGCCAGCAGCCCACTGGCGATGACCGAGCCGGCGTAGG
>CAMYJM010000247.1 GCA_947258635.1 uncultured Acidimicrobiaceae bacterium | reverse complement strand
TCGACGATGACGGCTACTTCATGGCCCTGGGATACGCCGGGCAGTACATCGTGGTCCTGCCCGATCAGGACGCCGTGGTCGTCATCACCAGTGATCTACCAGAGCACCAGTTCTTCGTCCCCCGCGACCTGGTGGATGAGATGATCGTCCCGGCGATGGATTCTGCGGGCCCCCTTCCCCCGAACCCCAACGGCGTGGCGCGCCTGGATAGGGCGACCGCCGCGCTGCGGGGGGGATAGGTCGCGGTGTCCAGCAAGCACTCGTAGGATGGGATCATGGAGCGCTGCTACGAGTGCGGATTCGACCACAGTCCGGACGAGGCCCCGTCTGCGGGGCCGGCGATCACTCAGGGCGCCACCAGCGTGGCCCAGACACTCAACAGCCGCGGCGCCGACGTCGTGAGCCGGCGCCAACCCGGGACGTGGTCGCCTCTCGAATACGCCTGCCACCTGCGTGATGTGCTCCTCGTGCAGCGGGAGCGGGTTCTCTTGGCCCGGCGAGTCGATCGGCCTTCACCGCCGCTGATGGGGCGCGAACAGCGGGTCGAGCACGACGGCTACGCCGAGCAGAACCCCGCCGACGTGGCGCGTCAGCTCACCGACGCCGCTCGCATGTTCGCCAACGTGCTGTCCCGCCTCGGAGCCGACTGGGAGCGGGTCGTGGTCTACGAGGGCCTCGACCCTCCGGAGCGGTCGCTGCGCTGGGTCGCGCTCGACACCTGGCACGAGGTGCACCATCACCTCCGCGACGTATCCCGCCAGACGTAGCAGGCCGCCGCCACCTTCAGCCGCGCAGATTCTCCTCCGCCAGGCGCCAGGCCGCCTCGTGAGTGCGTGAGTGGAAACGTCTTCGGCCTCGGCCATGTCGAAGACACGGTGCAGCGTCCGCCGGACGTACGCTGCGACCTCAGTCTCGGCTTGCTCCACCGTCCAGCCGAGCGCCTCGATCCCCGATATCGCCATCGCCCCGCCGACACCGGCGACGAAGTCGGGTGCATAGAGAATCCCCCGTCGCCTGAGCCGGTCGCCGTCCGCGTCCTCGGCGAGCTGGTTGTTGGCGCTGCCCGCCACCGCGGCGCAGCGGAGTCCGGCGATCGACTCGGAGTTGAGGACCCCGCCGAGAGCGCACGGAACGAGAACGTCACAGGCGGCCGCCAGAGCAATGTCGGGGTCGACAAACGGCACACCCAGCCCGGCGCGATAGTCCCGGGTGAGCGAGTCGGAGATCTCGCTGAACGACACATCGGCTCCGGCCGCCGCCAAGCCTCGAATCACCGGCCCGCCCACGTCGCCGGCTCCCTGCACGACTATGCGCCGCCCCAACACCGAGGCGTCGCCAAAGACACGCTCGCAAACTGCGCCGATGGCTGCCAGCACTCCGAGAGCTGTGTACGGGCCCGGGTCTCCGGCACCACCGGCCTCCGCGGTGCGACAGAAGACGAATGGTCCCGCCGCGGCGCCGATGACGTCCATGTCATCGGGTGAGGTCCCGACGTCGGGCCCGGTGCGGAACAGCCCATCAAGCTCACGGATCACCTCGCCGTAGCGTCGCAACAGGCCGGGTCGCTCGGTCGGAGGGAAATCGGGCGGTACTGCGATCACAGCTTTGCCGCCACCAAACGGCAGCCCGGGGGCGGCGAACTTCAAGGTCATTCCAGCGGAGAGACGGAGAGCATCCCTGACGACAGCTTCCAGATGCGGGTAGGTCTTCATGCGGGTACCGCCGGTCGCCGGACCCAGCACCGTGGAGTGGATTGCGATCACGATCCAGGCCCCCGTCTCGAGGTCCGGCCGCACGAGGAGTCGCTCCCCGCCCCACGCCTGCAGCGGCCCGCCCGCCCCGGACAACAGGTCGATCAAGGGGCCTCCCCTCCGCTCTAGCCGCCGTACCGATTGCGGTGGAGCAGCTCCTCGACCGGCTTGCGCCCACCGAAGGCTCGCGGCGCCGCGGACTCCGCCGGGTATCCCACGGCAACGGCGTAGCGGCACCGCCGGCCCTCCGGCAGCCCCAGAACCTCGGCGGCCACCTCGTCGCGGTGCAAGGTGATCGGACAGCTCGCCAGTCCCAGGGCAGCGGCGGCGAGCATTATGTTCTGCGCCACCCGCCCGGTGTCGAACTCGTATCCGTCGGGCTCCTGGACGAGGGCGATCGTCAGCGGGGCGGCGCGGACCGGATCGGTGAAATCACCGGCAGCGGACAGCGCCTCCTGTTGCTGCGGGTCGTCGACGAGGATGAACGACCAGTTCTGCAGATTCTTGGAGCTGCCGGTCCAGCGAGCCGCCTCGACGAGCTGGTCGACGTGAGTCGGGCTCACCGGCCGATCCGCATAGCTGCGGAGCGCCCGGAGCCGCAGGATCGCGTTATACATGTCAATGCTCATAGTATGAGGCTAACCCAGTGGCGGCTATCCGTAACTAGTCCATCGGCACGCCGTGTCAATGTGCCTGTTGCTCTTCACGGTTCCGTGAGGAAATGGTGTTCCACACGTGGAATGCACGGCCGGGCTGCTGTGGGTGTTTTGCGGTGCGACGAATGACAGGTGGTGCTCGCCACTTCGATGGGCGAAGCGGAAAAGGGGAAGGCATGATTCGACCGGGCGCGCGCAAGCCGCCGTTCACGGCGGCAAGCATCACGATGCTGGCGCTGCTGAGCAGCCTCTTGGTGGCGATCCATCCGGGGGTTGCCCGCGCCGAGATGACGGCTCTGCCCGACCGTACATGGGGTGTCGTCGGGGTCCACGACTCCGAGACCACCAACATCCCGGCCGAAGTCATGGCGATCGAGCAGATCGGCAACACGATCTACGTCGGCGGCCAGTTCCTCGAGGTCGTGCGCCGCCGCAGCGATCCCCGTCACGACCAGCGGTTCCTCGCCGCCTTCGACGCCACGACGGGCGAGTGGATCGATTGGTGGCGGCCCGAACTGAACGGTTCGGTGTATGCCCTAGAAGCGTCACCCGACGGGTCCCGCCTGTACGTCGGCGGCGAATTCACCTCCGTGAACGGGATCGGAGACACCGAAGGCCTCGTCGCCCTCGACCCGGCCACCGGCGAGATCGACGCCAGCTTCACGGGCCAGATCGAGGGGGCCAGCCCCCCCGGCGCCGTACGGACCATCCGTGCGATCGGCAATTGGGTGTACGTCGGTGGATCCTTCAACTTCGTCACCGGACCGGCTCGAACGTCTCGCCTCCGGGTGAACCAGGTGGCGCGACTCTCGGCCGCCAACGGCGCTCCCGACCCGAACTGGCGCCCGGCGGTGCGAGATGGATCGGTCTGGGGCCTCGACGTCGACCCGGCCAGGGGCCGCGTCTACCTCGCTGGCTTCTTCGAGTCGATCAACGACATCGCCGACACCGGTGCTTTCGTCGCCGTGAGAACCAGCGATGGGTCGCCGATCACCAACCTCGAACGGTTCCCGGTGCTGGTGACGTCCCAGCCGCATCAGTTCGAGGTACTAGCCGACGGCGACAACGTTTGGGTGGTCGGCACCCAACATGTGATTCACAAGCTCAACGCCGCCGACCTCTCGATGGATCGGCGCTGGTTCACCGGATACGAGGCCGGCTTCCACGTCGGCGGCGATTATCAGACGATCACCGCCCTGGGAGACCGGATCTATGCTTCCTGCCACTGCTGGGGCGTCATCCGCGAGCTGCCGGACCACGTGACGACGATTCCCGAAGCGAGACTCGTCCAACCGATCGCCGGAGAGGTCCAGGGGATCCAGGCTTTCGATCGCACCACGGGCGATTGGATCCCAACCTTCGCGCCCGACATCTTCGGCTCGATCGGCGGCTGGGCACTGCACGGTGCCGGAGACGGATGTTTGTGGGCCGGGGGCGACTTCAATCGACGCTCCGTCGGCGACCTGTGGCGCAACGGGGTCGTCCGCTGGTGCGACGAAGCCGGCCAGGGACCCCCGGTGGGGCCGCCGTTGGTGGAACCGCCGGACAACAGCGAATCAAATCCGCCGAGCCGGCCGAGCAACGTCGCCGCGGGCAACGGGCCCGGCGACGATCTGATCTTGTCATGGAACGCGTCGACCGATGACACGGCCGTCGCCACGTACATCATCTACCGCGATGGTGTCGAGATCCGCCGGACTCGTCGCACCAGCCTGCAGGTGAGCCCCGGAGGGAGATTCTCGGTCCAAGCGGTAGATCTCTCCGGCAACGTCTCGCACTTCTCCGATCCGCTGGCCACGATATCGTCGGCGCCCGAGATGCTCGGCCACTGGCCCCTCGACAGCGGTGCGCTCGATATGACCGGGCACGGCAACCACGGAGTTGTCAGCGGTGCGGCCAACACGCCGGGACGGGTTGTCGACGCCCAGGAGCTGGGCTCGGGCGACTCGATCGCCGTGGCCGCCAACTCCGATCTCAGGATCGGCGCCGGAAACGGCGCCTTCTCGATCAGCGGCTGGATTCGGCTCGAGACCCCGGCCACGGGTACTGCCCGCACGAACATCGCAGCCAATGGAATTGCCTCGATCGGGACCTCGGCCGCCACCCATCGAGTCTTTGCCCGGATCGAGACCTCCGGAGGGCCGACAACGGTGCGGTCGACGACCCACCTCACCCTCGGGGAGTGGGCCCACGTGTCCCTCGTCCGCCGCGGCGCCGCCGCGGAGCTGTACATCGATGGAGTGCTCGAGGACAGCGCGCCGCTGGCGGGCAACACGAGTGCCGGCAACGGGGCGATCACCTTCACCGGCAACACGGCCCGCCTCGATGAGATCATCGTCCACGGCGAGGCGATCGGGGCGAGTACGGTGGCAGATCTGGCGTCACCGTCGTTCCCCGCGCTCTGGGCGTACTACCCGCTCGAAGGAGATGCGGTCGACCACTCCGGCAACAGTTTCAACGGCTTCGTATCGGGCACCACGACGCAGGCGGCGGTGCACGGGCTCGGCCTCAGCTTCGACGGAGGAGGTTCCGACCAGATCAGGATCCCGGACAACCCGGCGCTGCGGCCGGGTGACAACGACAGCAACTTCACGGTGTCCTTCTGGATGAAGCTCCAGGAGGGCCACAACGGGTTCTGGCGCATGCTCACCCAGAAGGGCAATTTCAGCGCACAGCGTACGTTCGCCATGTGGATGCGGCCGCTCGATGATCGCCTGTACTACCAGATCTCATCGAACCAGTCCGCCAGCATCGGCGGCAGCAGCTCAACCGGATTGCCGGTGGGCGAGTGGACTCACGTCGCCTACGTCAAGCGGGGCAACCGGGTCCTGCTCTACCTGAACGGCCTTCCCGACTCGTCGCGGGCCATACCCGGATCGGTGATCGCCAACAGCGGCGACATCTACATCGGAGACTCCCCATGGTCCTCCGGCCTGGCGATGGTTCTCGACGACTATTTCGATACGGGCACTCACGGCGAGAGCCGCTGGTGGCCCCTGCTCCACGTCGCGCCGAACGGCAAGATTTTCCATTCAGGCCCGACGCCGCAGATGCACTGGATCAATCCAACGGGCAGCGGCAGCTACGAAAGCGTGGGAGCCACGTTCACCGACTGGTACCACAAACACGGTGCCACGGTGATGTATGACGAGGGTAAAGTGCTGACCGCGGGCGGTTGGACCAATGGCTCGAACACGACCAGCACAAACCAGGTATTCACAGTGGACCTGAATGGGCCAACGCCCGTCGTCGCAGCGACGGCGCCGATGGCGCATGCGCGGAAATTCCAGAACGGTGTAATGCTGCCGAATGGTGAGGTGGCAATTATCGGCGGCAACACCTCCGGGCGAAAATTCAGCGATGACGGTGCGGTATTGG
>CAMYJM010000246.1 GCA_947258635.1 uncultured Acidimicrobiaceae bacterium | reverse complement strand
TTCCTCGTCGACCGTGCCGCCGGTGTGGACCGCTACGAGTACGAGCTGGTGATATTCAACCTGGGATCGGCGCCCATCGACGGCGTCGCCGTCGAGTTGGAGCTGCCCGATGAGCTTCGGTTCCAGCAGCTGGAGAACCAGTCTGCCCCGCCGGGCTGTTCGCTGGAGCCGGCCGACGCCTCACGTCCGGAGATACGAGTGTTGACATGTTCGATCCCGGGCGGTGCGGAGCTGTCATGGGCCGTTCCGGTGGAACTCGTCGACGCGGCGACCACGCCCCGTCCCGTCATCGCCACGGCGACCGTCCGAGTCGCCGGCGAAGCCGTCCGCTCCGAAAAGGAGCCGACGTCGCTGGCGGCGCTGGGCGCGGTCACCCCGGACGTTCTCGGCGGTTTTCGCTCGGCTACCGCCGGTGTCGCCGGGCTGGGCCTGCTGGCCTTGGTCTTCGCCGCCATCGCCTGGGTCGCCACCAGGGCCATGAGGCGCACGGTGAATGTCGCTCGAGTGGGGAAGGACGGGCATGGCTGACGACCAACTCACACTGTTCCTCAGCTCCTCGATGTCTGAGTTCGAGGAAGAGCGCAAGGCCGTTCGGTCGGCGCTCAAGAAGAACCCACTGATGTCCCCGTTTGCTTTTGAATTCGACGCCGGAGCACGTTCGAAGGGCGCCCAACAGGTATGGAGGGAGAAGCTCGCAGAGACCGACATCTGCATGGTCTTGCTGGGGAAGAAGCTTGGCGAGTGGACCCAGGACGAGATCGACACGGCTCTGAACCTCGAGGTTGAGCTGCTGGTGTACGTCAAGACCAACAGCGAAGGTGCCGTCCACAAGAAGGTCGAGAAATACCTCGCCGAGATGGAGGACCCGGCAACGGGTCGATTCACCTCGGCTCGCTTCCATACCGTCAAGAAACTCAAGAAGACCGTCTACAACGACCTGAAGCGGGTTATCAAGGAGACGTTCGAGGCCAACCGCGAGAGGAAGGTCGCCGAACGCGATGAGGTGACGGGCAGCGGCCGCAGGCTCGAGCAGTCGGAAGGCGATCGCGGCTGGAAGAGCGACGAGGACCGGCCCCAGTCGGCTGGGCGGCGCGATCCCGCCGAAATGCGGCGCCTGCCCCGTGACCGGGTTCCGCTGGTGGACCGGGTCGAGGAGACCGGGAAGGTCCGCCGGGCAATCGCGGCCGGGGAGAGGTTCGTCGCCCTCACCGGCCAGCCGGGCAGCGGGAAGAAGGCGATATTGCGCCACCTCACCTATGACGAGTCGTTCGCCGACGGATACGGCGACGGCGCCGGGATCAGCCCCGAGCAGAGCGACGGCGAGGACCTCGAAGACGTCCTGCAGGCGATCTGGGAGGAGTTCTTCGATCCCGACGTGTTGGGCGAGGTCGAACCGGCCAAACGCAAACGGAGGCTGCGTGGCATCAAGGCGTTGGTGATCCTCGCCGACGTGACGCTGACCGCCGCGGAAGTGGATCAACTCGTCGAGGCGATGCCCGATGCGGCTTTTCTCGTCAGCGTCGCCGGGGAATCGCGACCCGCCGGGAAACGGGTGAGGATCGGCGAGTTCGCCGATCCGGAAGACGTCGTGCGTTTGTTCGAGGCGCACTATCACGCCCCGGTACCGGCGAAGGCGCGCAGCGACGTGATCGAGTTGGTCGAGGCTCTCGGAGGTATGCCGGGGCTGGTCTCGATGCTGGCGGACCTGGCGTGGGAGGAAGCGGAGGCGTCCGAAGATGACGACGCCGCCCATCCGCTGATCGACTGGGCCTCGAAGTATGCCGCGATGCCGCCGCCAGACCTCGTCAAGGCTTTGGTGTCCCCGGATTCTGCCGCCGCCGTCGACGCGGCTCGGGCCGTCGGGGTGCACGTGCCGGATGCGGTTCTCTCCGGGGCATCTTCACGGCCGGCGGTTGAAGAAGGGCTGGCCGACAGGGCCCTCGAGGCGGGGTCCCCGCGCTATCGGGCGGCACCCGCTCTCGTCGACGCTCTCAACGAGGCCGGTGCCGACGTCGACGATGCCCGGCTCATGGGCGCCATTCTCGAGAGCGCCGTCGACTGGGCCGCGGCGGCGGACGCCGACGAGATCTTCGCCAACCGGGCATTTGTGCTGCGGATGCTGCGCTGGGGAGCGCTCCACGACGAATGGGAGGCCGTGCTCGACCTGGGCCGGGCGACCGAGGAGGCGTTAGCTCTCGGCGGCCGTTGGGGGAGCTGGCGCGTTGCACTGGAACACGCTCTGGCCGCGTCGCAACAACTCGAAGATGAGCATGCCGAGGCGTGGGCCCGCCATCAGCTCGGCTCGCGAGCCCTCGTCATGGATGACCTCGGGGCGGCCCGCAACCACCTCCATCTGGCGCTGGAGCAGCGAGATCGACTCGGCGATACCGCCGCCGCCGAGGTCACCCGCCACAACCTCGGGCTGGTCCCGCTTGCCGTGGCCAGCATCGCCACGCTCCTGCTGGTCCTGCTCGGCGTTGCGGCATGGGTGGTGATCGAGTTCTTTCCCACCGAGTGGGCCCCCGTCCAGCCGCCGAGGGCCATCCCCGAGATCGATCGCGAGGTCGTCCGGTTCACCAATGCCGAAGACAGCGCCGATGTCGAGATCAGGAATCTAGGGACGGCCTCATTCAAGGTCGAGAGTATCGATGCCAGTCCCGACATTCTAAAGGAGACGATTCGTGAGGACAGGTGCACAGGTTTCGTGATCGAGCCCGGAGGCTCGTGCATGTTCACCGTGCTCGCCACCGATTCCGGCGATGCCGGCATCCTCGACTTCTCGTTCGTGCCGGTGCCGGCAGAAGATGCCGCAGGTGAAGAGCCGGATCTCGAGGTCAGCGGCGATGCTCACGTCATCGTCCGCTACACGGAGCCGGACGGCTGATCCCTCGCTCAGACGTTGAGGATGCCGACCGCGTACACCGCAAGCCAGGCAGCCACCAGCGCCGTCAGGACGATCGCAACCTCGCGGCGGCGGCGCCAGGTCTTCCCGGTGGCCGCGAACCATCCGAAATAACCGATCACCGCCCCGCCGACTACGACTCCGGGAATGGCGACGATCAGTTGCAGCCATCGCAGCGTTGCCGGCGGCTCGGAGCACCGGCCCGACGTCACCACTTCAAAGTTGGTGCACGGTTCGAGCAGGTCCAATGCCGTATGCGCCCAGCGGAAGACGCTATATCCGAGCGCAGCCACCAGCACTCCGGCCACGATGCGTGCCGTCCGTTCCGACCGAATACGCAGCTCCGGGCCGGTTCGGTCGTGTTGATCGGTCACCAGCACGCGTTTGCCGGACAGCTCCTCGTGCCCGGCGCGCCCGGCTTCTTCCGTTTCGAACGGCGACCGTGGGGCTCCACCCTGCGACGACATGGACTCACCTCCCGCCCGGCGCTTCCGCCGTCCGGCGGCGCCAGGTTGCGCAGTCTACGCGTAGCGGCTGGCGAATCGCCCGGATCGAGCGAGATGTGCGATCCGGGCCGGACTGGGTCGGTGCCTGAGACGAGGGTGCGGAGTTACCAAGACCATGTCCTCGTCGTCGGGCGAGCGCCGCCCCCAGCGGTGTCTTCGAACTACCCCGGTCTCATCCCGAGGCAGATGTCCGAGGGGCCGGAGCGGCCGCATAGCGAAGCGGAGCCGGTGGTCTCGAGGTGAGGTGGACGACACCGGCCAGAGATGGTCACGGCAGGTACCGAGGAGGTCCGCCTGGGTGGTCGCAGCCTCCGGTTGGTGGCGCCGCACTCGCCGCGGCGCGACGTTCTCCGCCCGCACGCACGTTGTGCCGCGTGTCACTTCGCGGCGCCGGGCGGGAATCGTGGCGCCGGACGGGTCCGCTTGCGGCGCCGAGACGGAGGGGACCCGACGGGGATGGGTCAGCTCCTCGACGAAGAGAACGACGCGCCCGGCGGCGCCGGTGACCAGCAGGAGCCAGGTGGCCGTCATGGCGCCAATCAACGCGGGGCTGAAGAAGAGCCGAGCGGCTTCGAGGTTGATCTCGGAGGAGATGATGTCCATGTCCGCAGTGTCCAACAGAGCGGGCGCCTTTTCATCACCCTGGCGGACCAATCGACCCTCCCCCATACGGGGGATTCTCTCCCGGCGCCCCCGGGTCGTTGACGGCCGGGCCCCGCCCGACAACGATGGGCCCGTGGGCCTTGCCGCGACGTTGCCAGACGCGACCTCCGACTACCTCTCCCGACTCGAATCGGAGAGAGGCCTTTCTCGCCACACGGTGGAGGCATATCGGCGCGACCTCGACCAGTTCATCGAGTTCTGCAGGCGGCAGGACATCAGGTCGATCGATGAGGTCACCCGTCGGCTGTACCGGCGCTACCTGGCGAACCTCAACAGCCGGGGTTATGCGCCCCGGTCGGCGGCGCGCAAAGCCTCGGCGGTGCGGGCGTTCTTCGAGGATGCCCTCAAGCGCGATCTGGTTGCGACGAACCCGGCGCGCGATGTGGCCCAGCCGAAGCGCCCCCAGAGCCTGCCGAGGGCGCTCCCGGCGCAACCCCTCGCCGACTTGCTGGACGCGATCAGCGGTGAGGAGCCGGCGGATCTTCGCGACCGGGCGCTCGTTGAGATGCTCTACGCCACCGGCATGCGGGTGTCCGAACTGGCCGGATTGCGGGTCGGGGACATCGGTGAGTCGGCGTTCATTCGTGTCGTCGGCAAAGGCGACAAGGAGCGGGTGGTCCCGCTCAGCCGGCAGGCGCGCAAGGCGGTGACGGCGTGGTTGGACGACGGCCGGGTGGCGTTTGCCAAGATCGCCTCGGGGGATGCGCTGTGGCTCGGGGCGCGGGGCGGCCCGCTCGACGCCCGCGGCATCCGCCGGGTGGTGCGGCGCCGACTTGGCACTTTCCCCCATGCACTGCGACACTCATTTGCTACTCATATGTTGGAAGGTGGTGCCGATCTACGTAGTGTGCAGGAACTCCTCGGCCACGTTGATCTAGCAACCACCCAGTTA
>CAMYJM010000245.1 GCA_947258635.1 uncultured Acidimicrobiaceae bacterium | reverse complement strand
TTCCCGATCTCGATCAGTGACACCCTCATCGTCGCCAACTGGGGCTCCGAGGGCCTGCTGGGGATGAACTTCTTCGACCTCGAAGGCAATGTGGCGGCCGTCGCCGCCGATCCCGATCCGGTCGATGACGACTTCTTCGACTGCGATCGGCAGTGCCCCAGTGTCGGCGAGCTGTCGCAGAACGGCGAGCGCCTCGTCTACGTCGAGGAGGTCGACGGCGTTTCCCACGCGGTGATCCGCCACGTCGCCAGCGGCGCGGAGATCCGCCGGATCGATCTCGGCGTGCCCGACGGCTGGTGGGTGATGGCGTTCGACCTCACCAACGATTATCTGGTGGTCAACCGCGAGGCAACGAGTGGCATGCTCGCCGCCTGGCTCTTCGATCTGCGCGTGGTCGACCCGGAGCCCGTTGTGTTGCCCGCAGCCGGCCAGGCCTATCTCACCCGGTCCCCGGTCGATATCAGCGGACCCGTCCCGGGGCCCTAAGATTCCACGCTCATGGGTCGCAAAGTCCTCCGCTATTTGGGTCGCCTTCTCGTGGCCGCACCGCTGGCAGTCGTGCTGGTGGTTGCCATCGCGTTCGGGATCGACAGCTGGATGCATCGTGATCGGGTTGGCCACAACGTCTCGATCGCCGGGTTTGCCATAGCCGACGCCAACGCCGCCGACGTGGCCCGCGTGCTCCGGGCCGAAGACGCCGCCGCAGCCGCGCTCCCCGTCGTGATTCGCACGGAGGGCCTCGTCATCGAGACCACGGTTACCGACGCCGGAATCTCGGTCGATGCGGAAGCCGTGACCGAGGAGGCGCTGGCGGCCACGGCCGGTGACGGCGTCATCGACGGGTTTCGGCGATGGTGGGAATCGCTGCGCGGCAACACTGAGGTTCCGCTGCGATTCGAGCTCGATCCGGCCCCGCTGAAACGCCTCGTCGAAGAGCACCCGGGAAGGGTCATCAGCCACCCAAGGGAGCCGGAGTTCAGCGGGGACGGGGCCGGTTTCGAAGTCGTCGAGCCGCGCCAAGGCCACTACCTCGACGCGGCCGATGTGATCGAGGCGCTCGGTGCGGCGGTCGCTGCCGGCCCTCCCCCGTACACCGTAGACGTCGCGGCGACCCCCATCCCGACGAGGCTGACCAGCGACGACCTTGCCGGTGCCCTCGCCGCCGCCGACGCCCTCGCCTCCCGCTTGACGGTCTCGGTGAACGACCGCACGGGAATCATCGGCCCGGAATCGGTGCGACGCTGGATCGACTCGGCGGTTGTCGATGGGCGCCTCGTGCCGGTGTTCGAACCCGACCGGGTCCAGAAGTCCGTAGAGAACCTCTTCGCCGATTACGCGGCTCCGTTGCCCGAGCCCACGTTCACCGTCGACGAGGGTGAGCTCCACGTGGACCTCGGCATTCCGGCCCGGCGCTGCTGTGCCGCCGGAGTGGGGCCGATCCTGTACGCCGCGGCGGCCAACGGCGGCACCCAGGCCGTTGAGCTGCCGACGGTGCGCGTCGAGGACGACGGCGGCCGAGCGCGGGCCGACAACTGGGGGATCACCGAGCTGGTCGGAAGCTTCACCACCCGTCACGCCTGCTGTGCCGCCAGGGTGGCCAACATCCACCGGATCGCCGATCTGGTGCGGGGACAGGTGATCGAACCGGGGGAGACGTTCTCGGTCAATGACTTCGTGGGTCGCCGCACCCGCGATAGGGGGTTTGTGGCCGCCGGCGTCATCCAGTCCGGGCACTTCACCGATCAGGTCGGCGGCGGCATCAGCCAGTTCGCCACGACGACCTTCAACGCCGCGTTCTTCGCCGGCCTCGATATCGATGAGTACCAGTCGCACTCGATCTACATCAGTCGCTACCCATACGGACGCGAAGCGACGCTGTCCTTCCCGCTGCCCGATCTCGAGCTGACCAACAACACCCCCTTTGCCGCGATGCTGTGGCCGACCTACACGGGAACGTCGATCACGATGGATGTCTGGTCGACCAAGCACTTCGAGGTGGAGCAGACCCGGCAAACCTCCTTCAAGATAGGTAGATGCACCCGGGTCAACACCTACCGATCGCGCACCGCCCCCGACGGCACGGTCATCGACGACATGTACTTCGCCACCTACCGGCCCGGGGAGGGCCTCGACTGCGCCGGCAACCCCACGCCCGACCCGGAGCGGTAGCGGCCGGCTGCGACCCGGCTACCGGGAATACCGCCGCGTTGTAGTTTGTGCCGAGCACAGGAGACACTTTGGGAACTCTGGTCATTGCGATTTCGGGGAGCTTGCGGCGCAAGTCCTACAACACGGCGCTGCTGCGCCACGCCGCCCACGCCGCTCCCGCCGGGATGACGGTGGAGCTGGCCGACATCGGTGACTTTCCGCTCTACAACTCGGACGTTCGCGAAGCAGTCGGCTACCCGGAGCCGGTGGCTCGGGTGCGGCGGCGGCTCCTGGCGGCCGACGGGCTCCTGATCGCGACCCCCGAGTACAACCACTCGGTGACCGGGGTGCTCAAGAACGCCATCGATTGGCTGTCAACCGGCGGCGACTCACCACTGAACCGGAAACCGACGGCGATTCTGGGAGCCGGCGGCCGCCTCGGCACTGCCAAGTCGCAAGCGGCCCTGCGAATCGTGCTCGCCCACAACGACGTCCAGGTGCTGAACCGGCCCGAAGTGCTCGTGGCCAACGGGTGGACCCACTTCGACGACGATCTGAACCTGACCGACGAGCGCGTTGCCGAGCAGGTGCAGCGCCTGATGTTCGCCCTCGACGGCCAGATCCGCTTGCACAAGAGCCGCCCGCGGGCAATCGTGCTCTCTGCCAACGACGCCGTTCTCGCCGGCCTGGCTCGTATCTTGATCGAGGCCGGTTACCAGGTGACGGCAACCGGTGACGCCGCCTGGGCCGCCGCCGAGCTCAAAGCCGGCGCCATCGCGCTATTCGTGGCTGCGCCCCAGTTTGTCGAGGACGAGCCGATTGCGCAGGCAGCCGCCGACTCGGGGACGCCCTTGCTGATCACGGACGCCGTTGACGGCTTCCTGGACCAGTTGAACTCACTCCGGAACCCCTAGTAGGCACCATCGAGCTTGCGGTGGTCCCACGAGATCACCTTGGTCGGCTCGACTACAACGGCCGTGTTCTTCGCGGCAATGCGGCCAAACATCGCCTCCACCTCCTCGTTGCTGAAGTCGCGGCGCACCCCGGCGGCCATCTCGTAGTCCGAGGAGACCCGACCGTAGAGCCCGAGCACATAGTCGCGGTCGGTGATCAGTGTCGCCGTACCCTTGATCATCACGCCACGGAGCTGGTCGTAGCTCCTGCCGTCCTCGAGGAGCACCGTGATCTTCGGGTTGCGCATCAGATTGACGACCTTCTGCGACTTGGTGAAGGACCGGAACACGATCTTGCCTTCCTCGAATCGATACCACATGGGTGCCAGGTGGGGGAAGCCGTCGATGCCGATCGTGGCGACCTGCAACGTGTGCCCGTTGGAGAGGAACTCGTGGATCTCGTCCTCGGTCATGGTGATGTCTTTGCGTGCCATGGCCGAAACGCTAGCCGGGCACTAGTCCCTTCGTCCGTACCAGAATGGCCGTGGACAAAGGGGCCGCTCCGGTGTGGAATGGGCGCCAGGGAGCACCACCGTCCTCAGGGGGTCCGTCGGTGGTGTTTCCGAATTCGCCGATGTCGTGAGAGGCTCCGCTAAGGGGGACTCCCGATGTCGACCGAGGGTGGGGCCTTGGCCCCACCCTCAAATGCATCGGCTCACCCTCTAGGCTGGCCGATATGCGCCGAATCCTCGGAGTGGCTCTAGGTGTTGTCCTCATCACGACCACCGCGTGTGCCGGACGGCTCCCCGATTTCACATCAACGTCAACGCAGGATCCGTCGGCGTTCCCGACGGGCGACACCGGCTCGTCTACTACTACGACAACTGAGCCGCCCTTCATTCCCGAGCCGCTGCGCGGCCTGGAAGTGCAGTCGATCAGCATTATCGACGGCGACGAGGTCTGGGTGCTGACGGTTGCCGTGGCCGACACCGAGGCCGCGCAGCGCCGGGGCCTCATGGACGTCGCCGATCTCCAAGACCTCGACGGCATGCTCTTCGCCTGGGAGGAGCCAACCTCAACAACCTTCTGGATGAAGGACGTGATCCTGCCGCTCGACATCGTATTCTTCGGAGAAGACCGTTCGCTGGTCGACTACTTCACCATGCCGTTGTGCACGACCGACGAATGTCCGAGCTATCCCGCCGCGGGCTCGTTCAAGTACGCCGTAGAGGTGCCCGCATCGACGTTTTTCGGGCTGACACCGGACGCCATGCTGGTCCTCGACCCGTAACCGGGCTTTTCGGTCGGCGCCACGACTGGTAACGTTGCGTCCGCTCAACCCCTGCTCCCGGAGAGTCCGGGGGCCTTTCGCGAGAGCGAATGTCCGGAGGAGGTGATGGAGCTTTGCGCACTTATGAGCTGATGATGATTCATCGGCCGGAAATGACCGAACCCGATGTCCGTACTCAGATCGGGGAGCTCGAAGCGGCGATTGCCGAGGCGGGCGAGGTCAAAGACACGGATTTCTGGGGCAAGCGTCGCTTTGCCTATGAGATAGATCATGTCAACGAGGGCTACTACTCGGTAGTGCAATTCCTCAGCGACCCCCCACTCGTCGACACACTCGATCGGGCGCTATCGCTGGCCGACAACGTCGTCCGCCACAAGATCCTGCGGATCGACGACAAGTGACCCATGTGAGCGTTTCGTGTCACAGCCAGCCGGCACACTGCGAAGCGTCGAATCGCCGCACCGTGCGGTTTGCTGCAAGCCCCCGTTCGGAAGCAACCCCGTTCGGAAGTTGTGAGGTTTGAGATGTTGAGAGAGAAGAGGCAGCTATGAGTAACAACAGCGTCACATTGATCGGCAACCTGGTCGACGACCCGGAGCTCCGGTTTACCCCGTCCGGCGTCGCCATGGCCAA
>CAMYJM010000244.1 GCA_947258635.1 uncultured Acidimicrobiaceae bacterium | reverse complement strand
TGCCGACCGAGTTCCGCCGTTGGTGCAAAGAGATATGCCAGCCCGGGTGGGTTCAGAAACGAGACTTCGTGAGGAACAACCTCGCCGCGAACTTCACCGAGAACATCCCTGAAGGCCTCGGTGTCGTAGAGATCGCCACCGCGGCCGCTGGTGACCATCACTCCGGCTGTGTGGAAAACCGAGTGGTCGACGCCGAGGATGTTGCCATCGACGTCCCGGTCGAATCCGGAACCGGCGACCGCGACCAACCAGGTCGACCAGATAACGATCCCGATCGCCACAGCCACACCGATGACGCGCCGGTTTGCGCCCTCCCCCAACGTTTCTCACCCCCAGCGAGACACCACGCCCGGATCCACCGTACAACCTTCCGGCCGGCAAATGCACGTGGGAGTGCCGAGGAGTTAGCGTGGGCTAGCCCAAACCGAAGGAGCCTGCCACGTGAACCTCACCGTCATCGACCACCCGCTGGCCCGCCACTCCCTGACCGTGCTGCGCGACGCCACGACCGATCCGCAGGACTTTCGCAACGCCGCTAAGCGCCTCACGTACGCGCTCGTGATGGAGGCAACCAACCGAATCCCGCTGCGCAAGCTCGAGATCGAGACCCCCTTGGAGATGACGGCGGGATACGCTCTCGGTGATGTCGTGGCGGTGGCGGTGCTCCGCGCCGGGCTGGGGCTCCTCGATGCAGTGCTCGAGCTGATACCGGACGTCAAAGTCGGCTTCGCCGGCGTGCAGCGCGACGAGGCGACGGCATTGCCCCAGGAGTACTACGCCAAGATGCCGCCCATGGAGGGAGCTTCGGTGCTCGTGCTCGAACCGATGCTCGCCACCGGCGGGTCGCTGTCTTGGGCGTGCGGCAAGGTCAAGGACTCCGGAGCCGAGGACATCACCGCATTGTGCGTCGTGACCGCCCCCGATGGAGTGACCCGCATGTATGAGGATCATCCCGACGTGCGCATAGTGGCCGCGGCTCATGACCGGGAGCTCAACGACAAGTTCTACATCGTCCCCGGCCTTGGCGACATGGGTGACCGGCTTTTCGGGACCTTGTGACCAACATCCCCGAGGACCGGGATCGCCTGGCCGCCCTGGCGAAGGCCTACGACGGCGATGCCGCCCGCCGCGACAAGGGCCGCCTCGAGTGGCGTCGCGACCTGATCGACGAGTGGTCCGGCCGGCTGGCGCCCCGAGCCCGTATCCTCGAGCTCGGGGCGGGGACGGGTCAAGCGTCGGCCCACCTCGCCGGCGCCGGGTTCGAGATGTTGGCTCTCGACCTATCCCCGGGCAACGTCGCCAAATGCCGCCGGCGTGGGCTGGCCGCCGCGGTCGGCGACATGGGCCGAATCGGTGAGGTTGATGATCCGAGTTTCAATCCGCCATACGACGCCGCCTTCGCCATCAACGCTTTGATTCACTTCCCGAAGGCCCAACTCGACGGCGCCCTCACCTCGATTCACCGCGTGCTCCTGCCGGGCGCTCCCCTGCTCTTTACGTTGTGGAGCGGCGAAAGCAGCGAGGGCACTTGGGATACCGACTGGTGCGATCCGCCACGCTTCTTCTCTTTCTATGACGACGCCGAGGCGCGGCGGCTCGAGTTCTCGGCGTTCGACCTGGTGCGATTCAGGGCTCTCGACAACTCCGACGCCGCCGGGCTGCATAGCCTGGTGTTCGAACTGCGGGCTCGCTAGGTGACGGCGCAGCTCGAGCGCGATCGGCCCCGAGGCCTTGACCCCTCGATGCCGGTCGCTACAGTTGACCGCTGGGAGTGGTGGGGAAGGCATGCTGGGAGTGGGGGTTACTTCGAATCCGGTGCAGCCAACGCGCCCCTATGCCCCATCCGCAGGTCGGTTTGGGCGGATCGCGATAATGGCGGCGACGGTGCTCGGCGGGGGATTCGCGGTCCACTGGCTGTATCGAACGGGACGGCCGTTCGTTGGGCTGTTCGCCGGCGCGCTGGCGGCCTATGCAGCGTCATACATGGCCAAGACGCCGGGTGACGGGTTTCGGCGGTTCAGAGCAACCGCCCTGCAAACGTCGCTGAACGTCGCGTTCATCCTCGCGTTGATCATGGCACTGTCCGGCGACGCCGTCGTCCCAAGGTGGAATGCCGATCCCAATCAGTCGATTCGGCCAACCAGTGACTTCATGGCGTTCTACACGGGGGGGACGCTTCTGCTCACTGAACGCGACATGTTGTTCGACGTCGAACGCCAGGCCGCGGTCCAGAGCTCAGCCGCCCAGACCGAGTTGTCGCCCGGTGATCCCGACTTCCTCGAATTCGTGTACCCCGCGGCAGTAGCCACCCTATTCATGCCGTTGGCGCTGGTCGACTACCCCACGGCGTTCTTCATGATGGCGGCGATCAACCTGGCTCTTCTCGGCATAGTCGTCTGGACGCTGTCACGCGAGTTGGGGCTATCGCGCATCCAGTCCGAGCTGCTGGTGATCTGCGCCACCGCGTTGACATCGATCTACGTGACATTCATGCAAGGTCAGCTGTCCATCATCGTCATGCTCATCTACCTCGGAGCAATTCTGAACATCCGCAAGGGCAACTACGTTGCCGGCGGAGTATGGACCGGCCTGCTGGCGATCAAACCGGCCATGCTGCCGATGCTCCTGCTGTGGTTCTTGCTTCGCAGGAAGTGGAGGGGTCTGGGCGCGGCCCTCACGGTCGGGGGAGGCATCGCCGCCGCGTCCATTCTGCTGGCAGGGCCCGGCAGCATACCGGCCTACCTATCGCTGGTCAGGCAGATGGCAAGTGGTGCGATTACGACCGTCAACGTCCGCGTGATGCCGAATATCAGAGCGCTGATCGAGTTTCTCGGATTGGGATCTCTGGCATGGATCCTTGCCGTCCTGGCCATCGCGGCGGCTTTCTTGCTGGTGCAGCACAGCGCCCGCAACGTTGACTCGGAAATGGGCCTGCTCATTGTGAGCACGATCCTGGTTGCACCCCACATCCACGTCTACGATCTGGCGCTGTTGCTGATTGGCGTCGGTTTCGTGATCAAGTCGCTGGGCACCCCTTCTGCCGGATGGCGCTGGTCACTCATTCTCGCCATGGTGGTACCGACGGCCATCGTCGTAGCGGTGTCGCAGTCAGTAATCGGCTGGCCGCTCACCCCTCTCCTCATGCTGGGCCTATGGGCGGCACTTGTGGCGCACGCCCGCGCCGGTACGACACCGGCTGCCTTGCGTCGTCTTCGTGCAGCGGACGCTCAGCTAGCTGAGCAGCAGCTTCTCGACCCGGCGTCCGGCGATCGTGAGACCGATCAGGCCCATTCCCATGAGGAATCCGAAGTGGCCCAGCATGCTCCAATCGAAGATGCCCAGGGTCAGCCCGCGGATCAGGTCGACGCCGTGGTACAGCGGCGAGAACTTGGCGACCCCCTGCATCCAGCCCGGGTAGACGCTGAGCGGATAGAAAGTCCCGGAGAAGAGAAACAGCGGCAACGTCACCAGAGTCACCATGTCGAAGTCCTGCCAGGAGCGCATGAAGGTCGTGGTGGCCATACCAACGCCGGCGAAGCCGAACCCGATCACCAGGGCCGCCGGGAGCGCCATGAGGCCCCACCACGACGGCATCAAGCCGCCGAGGAGCATCACGATCAGGAACCCGACCGCGTAAATAGCCCCGCGCAGCAACGACCAGCCGATCTCGCCGACGGCGACGTCGCCCGGAGCCAGCGGCGTCGCCAGCATCGCGTCGTAGATCCGGCCGTACTTCAGCTTGAAGAAGATGTTCATGGTCGATTCGAAGACGGCGCCGTTCATGGCGGACGCCGCCAGCAGCCCAGGCGCGACGAACTCGGCGTAGCTCACGGGCGCTCCCCCGCCGGTGCTCACGTCACCGACGAGCTGGCCGATACCCACGCCGATGGCAAAGAGGTAGAACACCGGCTCGAAGAAGCCGCTGAAGATGATCATCCACATCCGGCGATAGACGAGAAGGTTGCGCTCGATCAGCCGCAATGAGTTGGAGGCGCCGAACTTGATCGGAGGAACGATGCGCCTGGTGAGCGTGCCCGACGTCATATGATCATCCGCTTCCGGAGCTGTCGCACCGCCAACAGCGAGCCAACGACTATCCACAGCCCGAGGTAACCGAAGTGAAATGCTGCCGAGAACGTCGGATCGATACCTAGGGCCCAGCCTCTGGTCAGCTCGACGCCGTGCCACAGCGGAGTCACATAGGCGATGGGCTGCGTCCAACCGGGCAGCTGGCTGATCGGGAAGAACGTGCCCGAGAAGAGGAACATCGGAACGATGCCGAATCGGAAGAGGTTGGTCAGGCCTGTGTGGTCGGTGGTCGTCGCCGAGAACGCCGTGACCGACGCGCCGAACGCCAGCCCTGTGACGATCGCCGGGATGATGGCACGAATGGCTTCGGCCACCCCCGTGGCGCCGAACATCACCATCACGAAGCTGAAGATCGTGGTCATCATCAGTAGCCGCAGCGTCACCCACAGCAAATGGCCCGTTATGAGGTCCCGGACCGCGACCGGGGTCGCCAGCACGGCCTCGTAGGTGCGGCGCCACTTGATGCCGGCCAAGACCGGCCAGGCGGCGTCACCGGCCCCGGTCTGCATCGCCGACGCCGCCAGCAACCCCGGTGCCAGGTAGGTGAGGTAATCGAATCCGCCGAGCGACTGGCGACCGGCACCCTCGTCGACGAGAACGCCGAGGCCGACCCCCATGGCAGCCAGATACAGAATCGGGTTGAGGAATGTCGAGATGATGCTGCCGCGCCAGATCCGCCGGTAGGTCCGGGCGTGGTTCTCGACGACCCGCAGAGTCTCGGTGGCCGCCATCAGTCGATCAAGGATCGGCCGGTGAGGCGCAGGAACACGTCTTCGAGCGAGCTGCGACGGGCCAGCAGCGACTCCGGCTCCAATCCGCGGGACCAGAGCTCGCGACTGGTGGCATCTCCGTCGTCGGTGTAGAGCAGGACACGGTCCG
>CAMYJM010000243.1 GCA_947258635.1 uncultured Acidimicrobiaceae bacterium | reverse complement strand
CGACGAGCTGGGTGCGGTGTTCGGTGAGGTCGCCGGCTGGGAGCGTCCCAACTGGTTCGCCCTCCCTGGTATGAAACGGGAGTACGAGTACTCATACCGCAAGCAGAACTGGTATGCGGCTTCGGCCGAGGAGTGCCGCGCCACCCGCCAGCGGGTGGCACTATTCGACCAGTCCTCGTTCGCCAAATTCCTGCTGCGCGGCCCGGATGCCCTCCAGATCCTCAACCACCTTGGAAGCGCCGACGTGGATGTCCCGATCGGCAAGGTCGTCTACACGCAATGGCTCAACGGGCGAGGCGGCATCGAGGCCGACCTCACCCTGACCCGCGTCGGCGAGCAGGAGTTCCTCATCGTCACCGGAGCCGCGGTCGTCACTCGCGATTGGCACACGTTGCGGCGGGCAATTCGGGGCCAGGACGCCGACCTCGTCGATGTCACCGAGGACACCCCGACGATCGGGGTGATGGGCCCCCGGGCACGCGACCTGCTGGCACCGCTCACCACCACAGCGCTCGACAACGACTCGTTCGGGTTCGGATGGTCCCGGGAGATGGCCGTCGCCGGGATCCCGGTGCGGGCCATACGGATCAGCTACGTGGGAGAGCTCGGCTGGGAGCTCTATGTCGCGCGCCATCGAGCCGTGGAGCTGTTCGACGTCCTCATGGCCGCGGGCAACCGGTACGACATCCGGGCGGCCGGCTATCACGCGCTCAATACCCTCCGGATCGAGTCCGGCTTCCGGCACTGGGGCCACGACATCACCAACGAAGATACGCCGCTCGAGGCCGGACTCGGGTTCACCATCGCCTGGGACAAGGCCGGCGGCTTTCTGGGACGCGACGTCCTGCTGGCGCATCGCGACCAACCGCGTTCGAAGCGGCTCGTTCAGTTCAAGCTGGAAGATCCCGACCTCGTGCTGTATCACGACGAGCCGATCTACCGCGACGGCGTGATGGTGGGCCGGACCACGTCGGGCATGTACGGCCACACCGTGGGGGCATGCCTCGCCATGGGTTATGTCAACAACGACTCCGGTGTCACCAACGACTGGGTGCAGGCCGGCACGTTCGAGATCGAAGTCGCCAACGTCCCGATCGCGGCCACCGCCTCGCTGCGGTCGTTCTACGACGCGCGGAACGAACGCGTCAAGATGTAGGCGGGCTCGGCCGCGATCGGCGGCGCCGCCGTTTTTTCGGCTGCGTCATGGGAACTCGACAGGGGCCGTGGCGGCGGGGCCCTCGACCGCGCGCCCGGCCCAATCCCGCAACAACACGACCGCCACCGGGTCCCGGTACGCGATCGACCAGCGGCCGGTGTTCTCCAACGACGCCACCTGCAGGGAGTCGGTCTGCAGCATCCACACATCGACCCGGCTCTCGTCGAGGACGTCGAGCGCTCGTCCCTCCTCGAGCGCGATCAGATAGGCGTCAATCCACTCCTTTTCGTACACGGTGACGTTGCGGCCGTCCACAGCCACCTTGACCTCGGGTCCCAGATGCCAGATGGCGTAGCCTCCCCACCGCAGCGGGATCGCCAGATTCGGCCCGGCGCCCTCCTCGGCGACCCAGGCGGTGGCCGCAATCGGGTAGATCGCCGTGTCGACGTCAACCGTCGCTTCGCCACGCTGCAAGCCGGCCAAGAACGAGCCGCCGAACAACACCGTCAGCACCACCAGGCTCGCCACCGCCGCTTTGGGATCGAGAATCCGGTCGAGAACCGAGGGCCGATCGCCCAACCGGCTCCGGAGGGCACCCAGAGCTTCCGCGGCAACCAGCGAGCCGAACAACGCCAACAGCACGAAGAAGCGGGCGCTGCGCCACGTACTCGCCGCCGTCAAGAGCAGCAGGAAGAGCAGGCCGACATATCGCCAGCGTCGCGCCCACAGCCACAAAGCCACCGGTATCAGGAGATACGCCCAGAAGTATGCGACCTGGCGACCCTGGATCGGCTCCCACTCCGAGATGGTGGGATTGTCGGCATTGATCACATCGAGTACGAAGCCGAACAGCTCCAGCCCATAGGGGTTGACGAGCGCGGCCGCCAGGGTGGCGATGCCCGCCGCGACCATCAGGGACCGCGCTCTGCCGACGGGACGCTCCGGCATTCCGTCCAAGCCGAGAAGCATGAACAGCAGGCCCGAGCCGAACACGGCCAGCCCGAATGCAAAACCGCCGTGCAGATTCGCCCACAGGACGACCATGAGCGGCATAGCGGCGAGCCAACGCAGGCGCCCCGCCCGGATCCGGTCCAGCACGACTACGGCCCATACGGCCAGGGCATAGGTGAAAGAGTGAGCCCGCACGTTGACGAACCAACCGATCACCGGCACGGTGAACATCAGGCACACCAGCACCAGGAGGGGCTCGCGCACCCGCTGGGCGTAGGCCAACACGAGGCCGGCGACGAGCGCCACGAACAGGAGGCCGCGCAGCATCAACAAGCCCGCCGCTCCGCGGGCATCGTATGCCGCGGCGATCGTGATGCTGCTCAACCACTCGTGATTGGTCCACAGGTTCCCGGTCGCCGTGAACGACCAGTCATCCACCGCCGGGAGGCCGTCCGCCAGGATGAGCTGTCCGGTGCGGACTTGCCACCACAGATCGGGATCGGCTGCCACCGTGAGGAGAAAAGGCAGCACGCCCACGACCACGACCAACGCCAGGCCCACGATCTCGAGACCGCTTCGTCGGCTCGTCAAGCTGATATCGCCATAGGCATCAGAGCGCCACACCATGCGCCTGAGAAGGCGCTCGCGAATTGCTGCAGTATAGGAGCCACCACTGCCGAGCCCCCTGACTTCGTTCGGCAGGCCGCACAGCGCATCGCGGCCCATCCGGTTGGCCGCTTCGGCTAGACCCCTGGATGGCATACCCCCAGGTCATGGGCACAAAGCCTCTGGTTCATAGCCCCCGGCGTCCGCTAGTCTGTAAGGAGTAATCAATATATAGCCCCTAACACACAAAGGACGAGAATGTTCGCCATCGAATGCCCCCGCCACGGGAAGACAGTGCTGCTCGGCCTGTCGGACATCGAGCGCATCGACAACACGGCGCGCGGGATCGAAGTGCACTACAGGTGCAGCTGCGGCCACCACGGATTGTGGCTCACCGGCCGCCGGTAACTGCGGATCCGCGCAACCGAGTCTCGCCGGTCACGGCGCGCCTTGTCTGCGTAGCAGCGCAAAGGAGAACGGCTGTTCGCCGCCCCACGGCGTCACATGGACGACGCGGCGGGACGCGGCGAGCGCGAACTCCGGGCTGAACGCCGCAGCCATCTCGGCGGCCGAATGGCGAGCGACGGGAAGGCCGCTGCACTGCTCCGGGCCGTCGGGCGCAAACCCGGCGACAATCGAGTGCCCTCCGGGACGAACGTGACGCGCCATTACGGCGCGGTAACGCCGTCGGTCCGCGGGCGCACCGAGAAAGTGGAAGACGGCGCGATCGTGCCACATATCGACCGGCCCGATGTCCAGGTCGAAGAGGTCGCCGACGACGTACCGAACTGCCGGATGCTCCCCGAGACGCTGCTTTGTCGCCGCCAGTCCGGTCGCGGAGATGTCTACCAGCACGATGTCGGTGTGGCCTATCTGGAGAAGATGATCGACCAAAGTCGCCGCACCGGCGCCCACGTCAATCACCCGATCTCCGGCCCCGCAGTCGGCCGCGGCCATCAGCTCGAGCGACGTGACCGGGACCTCCTCGTACCAGCTCACCTCATCCACTGCCTTGGTCGAGTAGATACCGTTCCAGTGGTCGGCCACATCGGCCACTGTTCACACCTCCAGATCCGGGACGCCGCCCTTCGCCACGACGACCAGATCGAGGCCGAAACGCTCGAGAATCCCGGTCGCGATCGAAGCCCGGTTGCCCGTGCGGCAAATCACCCAGACCGGCGCCGCGGCGTTGATCCCCTCCGGCAGCCCGTTGGCCAGGTCCGGCAGGTAGCAATGGACCGAACCTGCGATGTGTCCCGCCGCCCATTCGAGCGGATCGCGCACGTCGAGGATCTGGAGTCCCGGGTCGGCGGCGCGCGCCACCGCCAAATCGGCGCTCGAGACGCTCTTGTAGTGAGCGAGATCCCGGCCCGCATCGCCCCACCCGGCCACTCCGCGCAGCACTCCGACAATGTCCTCGAGACCGATGCGGCTCAGCTCAACAGCCGCTGCCGCGGCGTCCTGGTCCGAGTCGAGAACGAGGGCGATCGGAGCGTCGAAATCGAGCAACCAGCCGGCCCATGGGGCGAACGAGTCACCCAGTTCGATACCCAGCGAGCCGGGAATGTGCCCGGCGGCAAAGTCGGCGCGGTTCCGCCCGTCGAGCACGGAGCCCCCGGCGGCGAGATGGGCGGCGACCCCCGCCGGATCGAGGTCCGGAGGCATCCGTTGGTCGAATGCGGTGGGACCGTTGCGGTTGATCCCGCCCATGTGCCGGTAGTACGTGGGATAGGGCACGAGACCCGAAAGCTGATCGTCGGCAAAGGCCTCGGCGTCCGTGAAGGTGTAAAGCGCGTTCTCCGCTTTCTCGATCCCGATGGTCGACGTGGTTCGCCCGGCCCCGGACGCAGTGCAGAAGGAGCCCTCACCGTGAGTCGGGTACACACCCGTGTCGTCGGGCAGGGCAGCCAGGCGCTGCAAAGACCCGAACTGGAGCATGGCCAGCTGGCGAGCGTAGGCGTCCCCGAGCAGGTCGGACCTGCCGGCGGCACCGACCAGCAGCGAGCCGCCGGTGAAGACGGCACCCGGGGCCGACTCCCCGGGACGGACCAGATAGCTGGTGTGCGCCGGCGTGTGTCCGGGAGTGTGCACCGGTTCGATCGTGGCAGCTCCGGGACCATCGAGGGGTTCGCCGTGGAAGGCCGCCACAAACGCGAAGCCGGCCCCGCTGGCCGCGGGGAGCACCAGATCGGCACCGGTGCGTCGGGCGAGGTCGCGGCCACCAGAGATGTAGTCGTTGTGCATGTGGGTTTCGAGG
>CAMYJM010000242.1 GCA_947258635.1 uncultured Acidimicrobiaceae bacterium | reverse complement strand
GAACCCGAGCCCGAACCCGAACCCGAACCCGAACCCGAACCCGAACCCGAGCCCCAGCCCGAACCGGAGCCCGAGCCCGCGCCCAAACCGGAACCCGAACCGGAACCCGAGCCCGCGCCCAAACCCGAGCCGGAACCCGAGCCCGAACCAGAGCCCGAACCGGAACCGGAACCCGAACCGGAACCCGCGCCCGCGCCCAAACCCGAACCGGAACCCGAACCCGAACCCGAACCGGAACCGGAAACGCGATCTCAGTCGAGGCCGGGGCCGGGGGCCGAGGACTTATCCACCGGCGAACCTCCGGTCGGCGCCGGTGGCGCCCTTCGGGACGGCAATCTCGCCCGGGACGTCCCAGACGGCGAAAGCTCGGCCTTCGAATCAGAGCAGGCGCCTTCCCCTGCCGGGCCCGCCGATGTCGGGAGGGTCCGCACCGAACTCGACGAGATCGAGCGTGAGCTGAGCCGACGCGACCACGAAACTGAGACTTCCGAGATCATTGCTGAGCCGCTCGTCGCGAGGGGCACCCGCGTCGACCCCGAGCGCAGCCACCTCGAGGATCTGCGCGCCCAGGCGATCCGTGATATCGCGGAACTCGACGAACAGGTAGCCGCCGGGGAGCTCGACGACGCCACGGCGCAACAACTCCGTGCGGCCTATACCGCAGACGCGGAGCGCGCCCAGGCCGGGCTGGACTCCCTGAGCGAGTCAGACGGCCGCCGACCCTTGGTACGACCACGCACGCTGGCCGGAGCCGCAATCCTGCTCGTCGGCATCGCCGTGGTTACTTACGCGGTCACGCAGGCGGTGGGCGACAGATCGCCGGGAACGCCACCGACCGGCGGCATTGTCACCGACACCCTCGCCGGCATCGACCTCGATGAGATCTCGACCGAGGACTTGGAGCAGCAAGTGGCCGCCAATCCCGACGTTATCGAAGTGCGCCTCGCTCTGGCACGTCGCTACGTCGAAGCCGGGGAGTTCCAGCTGGCGCTCCCCCACTACCTCACGGTTCTTCAGAGCGGCGACAATGTCGAAGCGCTCGCCTATCTCGGCTGGATGGACCACCTCTCCGGCGAGTCGGCCGCCGGCGCCGATCTTGTCGAGAGGGCCCTCGCGGTCGACCGTGACGATCCGCTGGCACTGGCCATCCTCGCCGTCATCCGCCTCGACGGCCTAGGCGATGCGGCCGGCGCCCGCGAGCTACTCGACCGGTTGTCCGCCAATCCGAGTATTCCGGAGAAGCTGCGGATCTCGGTCGAGGAGATGCGAGCCCGCACCGGGGCCGGCGGGTGATCGGGCTTGTGATCAGCCGAAGCCGGCGCTGACCGCTTCGACTCGCAGCCTGGCGAGATCTGCGTCGGAAACATCGAACTTGCGCCCGGCCCCCGCCTGCCGGTGCGTTGCCAGAACCTCACTGCGCTCGATTGCCATGTCGTTGCGCGCCAGATGCAACTCCCAGCGAGCGTCGCCGATGACGGCAATGCTGTCGACCGACCGGGGAGCGTCCTGATAGCGGGTGAACGCTCGGACCAGACGCCTGTAGGCCCTATCGAACGCCGCAGTGAACATAGTGCCACCCTATCCGACGATTCGATCGACGGTCAATGCTGGAGATGGCTTCCCCAACGATTGCCGACCAGCCCCCTAGCCGTCGTCGTCCTCGGTAGCCTCCTCCTCGGGAGCACCCAGACTGGCAAGCCACTCGGCCGGGTTGGCCGGGAGGACATCGTCCGCGGATTCCACCGGGCCCTCGCCGAACAAGCCGAGCGCCGACATGACTGTGGCGTCGGGCAGGGAAGGCTGGATCTCCTGATACGAGTTCGACCCCGTGCCGGCCGGGATCAGCTTGCCGATGATCACGTTCTCTTTGAGACCCCGCATGAAGTCCGACTTGGACTGCAGCGAAGCCTCGGTCAGCACGCGCGTCGTCTCCTGGAAGGACGCGGCCGAGAGCCAGGATTCCGTGGCCAGCGAGGCCTTGGTGATCCCCATCAGCTCCGGGCGGCCCTCCGCCGGCGCCTTGCCATCTTCGACGAGCTGGCTGTTGACCTCACGGAACTCTTGAACGTCCACGAGCTCGGCCGGCAGGAACGCGGTATCGCCAGAGGCGACGACCCGCACCTTGCGCAGCATTTGGCGCACGATCAACTCGATGTGCTTGTCATGGATGTCGACGCCCTGTGAGCGGTACACCTCCTGGACCTGATCGACGAGGTAGCGCTGGCAAGCCCGCACTCCCTGGATCTCCAGCACCTCCTTGGGATCGAGCGGGCCCTCGGTGAGCTGGCTGCCCGGAGTGATCACATCGCCGTCGGCCACCCGGAGGCGGGAACGACGCAGCAGCGGGTACTCCGTCTCGCGGTCCTTGTCCACAACGAGGACACGGCGGCCCTCTTCGTCGTCGAGGATCTTCACTGCACCACCATGCTCGGCGAGGATTGCTTTGCCTTTCGGGGTACGAGCTTCGAAGAGCTCGACAACGCGAGGGAGACCGTGCGTGATGTCCTCACCGGCGACCCCGCCCGTGTGGAAGGTACGCATGGTCAGCTGCGTGCCCGGCTCGCCGATGGACTGGGCGGCCATGATGCCGACAGCTTCGCCCGGCTCCACCATCCGTCCGGTCGCCAGCGACAGACCGTACGAGGCCTGGCTGATGCCGTAACGGGATTGGTCGGTGAGGGGCGAGCGGACGCGGACCTCCGTGACTTCGGGGGTGTCGGCCAAAGCGCGCAACGCAACCCGATCGATCAACTCGCCGGCCCGTAGCTTGACGCCCTTCTCGGTCTCGACCAGCGTCCGGCCGACTTTCACATCCTCGGCCAGCATCCGGCCGTAGATGCGGTTGCGCAGATTGCGCAACGGGACGCCCTTCTCATCACGGATCGCAATGGCGAGACCGACGTCGTCGGCGTCCTCGGTCTGGATGATGATCTCCTGCGACACGTCGACGAGACGACGAGTGAGGTAGCCCGAGTCGGCGGTCCGCAGCGCGGTGTCGGCGAGACCCTTCCGGGCCCCGTGCGTCGAGATGAAGTACTCGAGCACCGACAAGCCCTCGCGGAAATTCGCCTTGATGGGCTGGGGAATGATGTCGCCCTTCGGGTTGGCCACCAATCCCCGCATGCCGGCTATCTGCCGCAGCTGCATCATGTTTCCCCTCGCCCCGCTGCGCACCATCATGTCGATGGGGTTGAAGCGCTCCGCTTCGAGGGTCTCCTGCATGGCGTCCTTGACCTCGTCCGTCGCCTCGGTCCAGATCTCGATGAGCTCCTGGCGGCGCTCGTCGGCGGTGATGACACCCTTCTGGTACAGCGACTCCACCTTGGCGGCACGGTCCTCGTATGCATCGAGGATCTCCTGCTTGCGCGGCGGGGTCTTGACGTCCTCGAGACCGATGGTCAGACCGGCACGGGTCGCGTAGTGGAACCCGAGCGACTTGATCGCGTCCAAGGTCCTGGCCACATCGGGCTTGTCGTACCGGTCGATGATCTCTTCGATTATCGACCGCACGTCGGCCTTGAAGACCGGATGGTTCACATATGGGAAGGTCGCCGGGTATGCCGCGTTCATGATGGCGCGCCCAACGGTCGTCTCGAAGAGGACGGAGCCGTCGACCGGCTCTTCCGTGATCAGGTGAGCGAGGGCTCCCTTGTGGTTGGCGTGCATCTCGGGGTCGCCCGCTAAGTCACCGACCCGCAGATGAATCGGGGCGTGCAGCCCGATGTCACCATGGTCGTACGCCATCTTGGCCTCTTCCACGGTACCGAAATACCGGCCGGCGCCCTTCTCCCCCGCCTCGTATTCAGAGAGGTAGTACATGCCGATCACCATGTCCTGCGAAGGAGTGACGATCGGGCGACCGGAGGCCGGCGACAGTACGTTGTTGCTCGACAGCATCAGGATCCGGGCCTCTGCCTGCGCTTCAGCCGACAGCGGCAGATGAACCGCCATTTGGTCGCCGTCGAAGTCAGCGTTGAAAGCCTCACACACCAGCGGGTGGATCTGGATCGCCTTACCCTCGATCAGAACAGGCTCGAATGCCTGAATGCCGAGACGGTGCAACGTGGGCGCCCGGTTGAGGAACACCGGGTGCTCCTGGATCACATCGGAGAGCACGTCCCACACCTGGGCGCGGCGCCGCTCAACCATCCGCTTGGCGGCTTTGATGTTCTGCGCCAGGTCGAGGTCGACGAGGCGCTTCATCACAAACGGCTTGAACAGCTCGAGCGCCATGACCTTGGGCAAACCACACTGGTGGAGCTCGAGCTGCGGACCCACAACGATCACCGACCGGCCCGAATAGTCGACGCGCTTGCCGAGCAGGTTCTGCCGGAACCGACCCTGCTTGCCCTTCAACATGTCCGACAGTGACTTGAGCGGCCGGTTACCCGGCCCCGTCACGGCGCGGCCGCGGCGGCCGTTGTCGAACAGGGCGTCGACGGCCTCCTGGAGCATCCGCTTCTCGTTGTTGACGATGATCTCGGGCGCGCCGAGGTCGAGCAGTCGCTTGAGCCGGTTGTTGCGGTTGATGACGCGGCGGTAGAGGTCGTTGAGGTCGCTCGTCGCGAACCGGCCACCATCGAGCTGCACCATCGGACGCAGGTCCGGAGGGATGACGGGCACGGCCTTGAGGACCATCGCCGTCGGGTCGTTGGTCGTCTGGCGGAACGCCTCTACGACCTTCAGGCGCTTGACCGCGCGGGTAGCCTTCTGCGACCGCGACTTGCGCTTGCCGGCGCGCAGCTTCTCGGCCTCGTTCGACAGCACCTCGCGCAGGTGTTCGGCCTCGGCGTCGAAGTCGACCGAGGCCAACAGGTCGCGGATGGCCTCGGCGCCCATGCCGCCGGTGAAGTAGTCCTCGAAGCGGTCGCGCAGCTCGCGGTACAGCAGCTCGTCGCTGACCAGCTGCTTGGGCGCCATCGTGCGAAACGTGTCGAGCACCTCGTCGAGCCGCTCGATGCGGTCCTCGGCCGC
>CAMYJM010000241.1 GCA_947258635.1 uncultured Acidimicrobiaceae bacterium | reverse complement strand
ATGGCGATGTGGCTATGCCCATGGTGAATCTGGTCGAACCACCGCTTCACCACGTCGCGGCTTATCTCGCTGGCCACGGCGGGGTTCCCGGTATACGGCGGTTTTGTTCTCATGCGATGCGTGTAGACCACGCGCGGCGCGTCCTCGTCGAAGCGGTAGACATCGATCCGCAGAGTCTTGGTGAAGGGATCGTCCTGAGGGGGGCCCATAGCCACGACGGCGTCGTCGAAGGCGCAGACCTTGTCGAAATCGAAGCCCTGCACGGGCCGCGCCATCTGGAAGGCAACGAAATTCGCCATGGCGGCCTGGCTCAGATGGCGCGTCGGCTCCCGTGACATGAGGCCCATTTGCTGCATCTCGATGAGCGGATCCATACCGAACCAGATTTCGGCGATCTTGCCCTGTTCGAGACGAACGATGTTGACCATCCCGTAGTCGAGGCGCCCCCCGGTGGGAGGGGGCGACTTCTCGCCGGAACCGGTGAACGTCCCGTAGGTGGGGAGCAATACCGCGACGTAGTCGCCATCAGCGACCATGACGGGAGTCGGATGCCATGAGTCCGGCGACAGCTGCTTGAAACCGCCCCAGGTCTGGACCATGCCCTCGGGGCCCGCCTGTACGGTGCCGCCGAGCGGGTGGTGGAAGACCAGGTCGAGGGTCACGTTGGCGCGGACTGCATCCCAATCGTCGTCGTTGAAGCCGTCGATGAAGCGAGTCGCCGTGGCCAGATTGGCTTGCTCGACGGTGACTGCGGAATCTGCATACGGAATCGCCATGCGATCACCCCTTTCGAGGATTCGGCGCCGGGGGGTGGCGGTTGAGAGCCCGGACGCATGCGGCCGTAGACGGGGCAGCCCCGGATCGGGGCCAGGAATCCCCCACGGTCACTCGTTCATTTGACACGAAAGCACAAGCGGCCCCGCCGGGATAGGGCCTTTAGTCTCGGTGAAGTCCCTTCATGGTCACATAACGAAGCGGCGGCGTGGCGACAACCGGCCGGGTCCAACGATAGGATTCGCCGATGGAATTGATCATTGGCCTGGTCGTCGTGGGCATCCTGGCGGCGATCTTCGTGGTTCTGTACAACCGGCTCGTGCGGCTCCGCAATCGGACCGACAACGCGTGGGCGCAGGTCGACGTGCAGCTGAAACGGCGCTACGACCTCATCCCGAACCTGGTCGAGACCGTCAAGGGCTATGCCGCTCACGAGGCGGGAACGTTCGAGGCGGTCGTGGCAGCCCGCAAAACCGCCCAAGCTGCGGACGGCGTGGCCGAGCAGGCCGCTGCCGAGAACATGCTCACGGGAGCATTGCGCAAGCTGTTCGCGCTGGCCGAGGCCTATCCGCAGCTGCGGGCCAGCGAGAACTTCCAGGGGCTGCAGGCCGATCTCGGTGACACCGAGAACAAGATCGCGATCTCCCGCCAGATCTACAACGACAGCACGCTCAGCTACAACAATGCCGTCCAGACCGTCCCGGCAAACATCGTCGCCTCGATCACGGGGTTCGCCGTGCGCGCCTACTTCGAGACCGACGGTGACGAACGCAGCGTCCCCAAGGTCGAATTCTGATTACGCGCCTGATGGCGCGGCGCCTTCAGGCGATTCTTGTCGCGGCGGCGGCGCTGCTGATGGCTGGGGCAGCTCCGGCGCTGGCCCAGTCGTACGTCATCGAGAAGGCCGACGTGAATGTGCGGCTCGAAGCCGACGGGTCGTTGGTGGTCACCGAGAACCTGACATTCGATTTCTCCGGTGACTTTCGGGGAGCATTTCGGGACATTCCGCTGCGGCGCGGCGAAGCGGTCACCGATGTTGAAGTTCTCGAGGGCGGCCAGTCTTTCCGGCCGGGAGGGTCAACTGAGCTCGGTTCGACGGATATGGCGGGCACCTTCGGAGTCGAGGAACGGGGAAGCGTGGTACGGGTTGTGTGGCACTACCGGGCGACCGACCAACTGCGCACGTTCGCGATCAAGTACCGGATGACCGGGGTTGTCGTTGCGTACGACGACGTTGTCGATGTCAACCTCAAAGTCTGGGGCGACGAGTGGCCGATATCGGCACGGCAGGTGGCGGCGCGACTGACCTATCCGGGTACGGTGGCGCCGGGAGATGTGCGCGTGTTCGGCCACCCGGCTTCCGTGTTCGGTTCGACGGACCTGGGTAGCGACGGGGTCTCACCCAGCCTCGAAGCGCAGTTCGTTCCGGAAAACACATTTGTCGAGATGCGCGTGGTCCTGCCCCGATCCGTGCTCGCAGCGACGGGAGGGGCCCAGGTCGTCGAGGGCGACGGCATCGACGAGATCCTCGCCGAGGAGGCGGCCGAGGCGCGCCGGCCCGAGCGCGAGGCCCGCGCCAACCGGATCACGGTCTTCAGCCTGCTGGCGATGCTCGGCTTGGTGGCGGTGGCGCTGGCGTCCGGCTACCTGCGCCATGGGCGAGAGCGCCGGGTGGCCTATGACCGCGAGTACGAGCAGGAGCCGCCTTCCTCGAGCGGGCCGGCGACGGTGAATGCGCTGCTGGCGCAGGGCTCCGCCGACGAGCGCGCCTTCACTGCAGTGATGTTCGACCTCATGCGCCGCGGGCTGCTCGATGCCCAACCGACCATGGTGGAACGCAAGACTTGGCTGGGGCTGCGCACTGAGGAGATCTCCGACCTGGAGATCAGGCTCGGCCGGAAGGGGAGCAAGCTGTCGGGACCTGAAGCGGAGGTAATGAGCATCGTGGGACGCATCCTCTCCGATGGGCCCGTGCCGCTCACTGAGTTCCGTACCGAGATCCGTGATGACGCCTCCGCCAACCATGCCGACTACCAATCGTTTCAGCGGCTCGTCACGGAGGAACTGAAGGAGAGCGGATTGCTCGAGACCGGGGGCACCCGCTATCCGCTGTGGGTGTTTGGAGGGCTGGCCGTCTCCGTCTTGTTGGGCTGGTTCGTCGTGGCCCCGCTGGTCACGCGCGCCGGATCGGTCGCCAATCGTGACCTGATCCGGGGTGGGCTGATCGCCCTGGGCATTGCCGGCACCGGTCTGATTCTGTTCGCCGCGAGTACGCGCCCCCTATGGGTTCGCCTGTCGCCGGACGGCGCGCTGCTGGCGGCTCGTTGGGAGGCGTTCCGCCGCTATCTGGGCGACTTCAGCCGGATGCAGGAGGCGCCACCGATCGCGCTGGGAATCTGGGAGGAGTATCTCGTCTACGGGATAGCGCTCGGGGTTGCCGAGGAGGTGCTCGAGACCGCTCGGATCGCAGCTCCGGTCGAGCTCGAAGCGACTTCGAACATTTATTGGTACGGGAACCAGGGATTCAGCGGCGGCCACTCCACCAATGCCATCGGTGGCATCGAGCATGCTTTGAGCGGAGCGTTCGCCGCTCCGTCGAGCGGTGGTGGCGGCGGCTTCAGCGGTGGGGGCGGAGGCGGTGGCGGGGGCGGCGGGGGCGGCGCCTGGTAGGACGGACCACTAGCTCAGCCGGCGCAGCCGCAGCGAGTTCGTCACGACCGACACGCTGCTGAAGGCCATAGCCCCGGCGGCGATCATCGGGTTGAGGAGGCCGGCGGCAGCGAGGGGAATGGCGGCGACGTTGTAGCCGAAGGCCCAGAAGAGGTTCTGCCGGATCGTGCGGTAGGTGGCCGAAGCGACGTTCATGGCGGTACCGACCAGTGCCGGATCGCCGCTCATGAGGACGATGTCGGCCGACTCGACGGCCACGTCGGTTCCGGTGCCGATGGCGATGCCGAGGTCGGCGGTGGCCAGTGCGGGGGCGTCGTTGATGCCGTCGCCGACGAAGCCGACGATCTCGCCGGAGTTGCGGAGCCGCTCGATCTCGGCGGCCTTCTGGTCGGGGAGCACGTCGGCAATGACGGTGTCGATGCCGATCTCGTCCGCGATCGACTGGGCGGTGCGAGCGTTGTCGCCGGTGAGCATGGCAGTCTTGATGTCCTTCGCCCTGAGGTCGGCAATAGTGGATGCCGAACTGGCCCGGACCGTGTCGGCGACCCCGAGGACCCCGCGTACCTCGCCGTCCCATCCGGCCAGAAACGCCGTCTTGCCCTCGTTCTCGAGCGCGGTGAGGATGTCGGTTTGGGCCTCCGTGGCCATCAGACCGATGTCGGCCATCAGCTTGGGCTTGCCGACGACGACCTCGACGCCGTTGACGGTGCCGACCACGCCGTGCCCGGGGACGGCGCGCAGGTCTGTGACCGGCAACAGCTCGACATCGTGCTCTTCGGCCCCGAGGGCCACCGCCTTGCCGATCGGGTGCGAGCTGGCGGCCTCAACCGAGCCGACGAGCTGGAGGAATCGATCTTCATCAACGGAGGTGGCGACATCGGAGAGGGTCATGGCACCCCGGGTGAGCGTCCCGGTCTTGTCGAAGACGACGGTCGTCAGCTGCTGGGTGCGTTCGAAGACGGCGGCGTTCTTGAAGAGAACACCCAACTCGGCGCCGCGGCCGCTGCCGACCATGATCGCGGTCGGGGTGGCGAGCCCGAGAGCGCACGGACAGGCGATGATCAGCACGGCCACCGCGTTGCGGAGCGACTCGGTGACGTTGCCGTTGGCGATCAACCAGCCGACGAAGACGGCGACTGCGATGAGCATCACCACCGGGACGAAGACCCCGGCCACCCGATCGGCGAGCTTCTGGATCGGTGCCTTGCTGGCCTGGGCGTCCTCGACCATGCGGGCGATCTGGGCGAGAGCGGTGTTGGGGCCGACGTGGGTGACCTCGATTTCGAGCCGGCCCTGCAGGTTCACGGTGGCGCCGAACACCCGGTCGCCCACTGCCCGGTCAACGGGTTTGGACTCGCCGGTGAGCATGCCCTCGTCGATGGAGGATCGCCCGGCGCTGATGACGCCGTCGACCGGCACCTTCTCGCCGGGCAGCACGACGACCGTTTGCCCAGGCGCCAGCTCGAGCGGATCGACGATCTCCTCGACACCGTCCTTCATCCGGCGCGCCTGCGTGGCGGCGAGCTTGAGGAG